>JAJRVV010000025.1 GCA_024277135.1 Chloroflexota bacterium
AAATTGGGTTGTTGATGTTGGTCGTTTTTGCAAAACATAGGCAATTTTCCTGTAAGAAATACACCTCTATTTTACCACATTATGTCAAATAATGCCGCTTTTGAGCGACTTGACCTTTTTTCGGGAAAGTCATTGTTCATTGCTCATTGTTCATTATTCATTGTTCATTGCTCATTGATAAACAGCAGCCGGTTGCCGGCCAGCCAGAGAGCCAGGGCCAGCAGCAGCAACAAACTCCATTGGTTGGCGGCCAGGTCGAGGGCGGGGCGGGCGTTTTGCAGTTGGCTCAGGACGGCCGTCCCCCATCCCGCCAGCCACGTTCCTAATGAGAATTGGATTGGCTGCAACTGGGACACGGCCGTTTGCACCGCCGTTCCCGCCAGCTGCAGCCAACCGCCAATCACCGGCCACAGCCAGACCAGCATAGCCGCCGCCGCCAGCAATTGCCCCAGCAGGAGCGGCCGTAACCAACCGGCTGACGTTTCCGGCTCGGCTTCCGCCGCGATTTCGGTCAACACTTGCGCCGATAAGTCGGCCGTCAACGGCAGTTCTTTCACTTTAGCCAGCGCGGTGAACAACTGCTGCAACTCAGCCAGCGCCGCCCGGCAGTCGCCGCAGACGGCCAGATGCGCTTGCGCCTCGGCCTGCGCCGCTGCGTCCAACATGCCATCCAGATATTCGTTCAGCGTGAACTCGTCCAGGTGCGTCATCCCTGCCTCATCTTCTCCGCCAGCATCTTGCGCGCCCGAAACAGGTCGCTTTTGACGCTGGATAACGGCCGTTCCATCGCCGCCGCAATCTCATCGTAGCGCATCTCCTGAAAATGGCGCAGTTCGATGATGGCGCGAAAGCGGGGCGGCAGTTGCCAGATCGCCGCCCGCAGCCGTTCCGATTGCTCTTTGGCTGCCAATGCCTGCTCCGGGGTGGGCATGTGGTGCGCCCAATCGTCGAGCGAGGCTGCTTCCTGTCCGGGGCGGGCCAAGTCGGTGACGGCAGTCGTCTGCCGGTAAGACATGGATTCCAGCCGGTTGAGGCAGAGATTGGCGGCGATGCGCTTGATCCAGGGCGCAAACGGCCGGGTCACATCAAATCTATCCATCGCTTGAAATGCGCGCACAAAAGCCTCCTGGGCCGCGTCTTCCGCTTCCTGCCGGTTGCCCAGCAGCCGGTACGCCACGTTGAAGACGGCCGTCTGGTGGGATCGCACCAGTTCGGCAAAGGCGACAGCATCACCCTGCCCGGCTCGAACTAGAAAATCTCGCTCATCCACCTGCGCCATTGCGTAATCCTACTACAAATACCGGACGGGGCGAGAAAGGTTGCAAATTAGCCGGGTAAGAAAATAGCCGCTGCCATCGTCCAGGTTAATGACAAACTTACCAATCATTCATTTGACATCACTTTAGCCTTTGCTATACTGAAACTCGGATCAAAAAGTCATTATGACATCCGATTTCTCGCTGTTGAGTACGCCAGCATCATGATCGATCAGAAATCGGATGTCTATCGAGAAAACATGAGTATGTGGCAATATTGCAGGTGTATGAGGCGGGGATAGTAACCTCCTTCGTCTCAAACTAGAACGACGAATCGGAAACGGTTAGCTGTCCTCGCGGAGCAACGATGACCTGTTGCTGTCGCGCACACTTTTGTGGCGGCGACCGTTTTTTTGTTGCCTGATCGGCGTACCAGCCGAATGAAATCGTTTTAGGAAACCTGCTTATGTTGTCACAAATTTATGCGTCTACGCCATCTCGAATAATCGCGCCTCGCTTCAACGGCCGTCCTCACCCCGCCAACGGCCGTCACACCCACACCCTGGCCTCCCAAATTGGTAACACGCCGCTGCTCCGTTTGGGGCATACGGCCGTCCATTTCGGCTTGCCCGAATCGGTGGGGTTGTACGCCAAAGCGGAATGGTTCAACCCCGGCGGCTCCGTCAAAGACCGGGCGGCGCTGAATATCATCCGCGCGGCTGAGGCGGACGGCCGTCTGCGGCCCGGCATGACCATCCTCGACTCCACCTCCGGCAACACCGGCATTGCCCTGGCGATGTTGGGCGCGGCGCGGGGGTATCCGGTCAAACTCACTCTGCCGCAAAACGCCAGCCCGGAACGCATCGCCATCCTGCGCGCTTATGGCGTTGACCTCATCCTCACCGATCCGCTGGAAGGGTCGGATGGGGCGATTTTGGCGGCGCGGGCGCTGGCGGCCCAAAATCCCAATCTGTTTTACGCCAATCAATACGACAATCCGGCCAACTGGCTGGCGCATTACCACACCACTGCCCCGGAAATCTGGGCGCAAACGGAGGGGCGCATCACCCATTTCGTGGCCGGGCTGGGGACGGGGGGCACGTTCACCGGCGTCGCCCGCCGCCTGAAGGAATTGAACCCGGCGATTCAAGCCATTTCGGTGCAGCCGGACGGCCCGTTTCATGGCTTGGAAGGGTTGAAGCACATGCCGTCGGCCATCAAGCCGGGGATTTATGATGAGTCGCTGGCCGACCAGAACGTGGGCGCGGGCACGGAAGCGGCGTATGAGATGGCGCGTTTTCTGGCGCGGCGCGAAGGATTGTTTGTGGGCATTTCGGCGGCGGCGGCGGTGCAGACGGCCGTTGATGTGGCCCGTGAATTGGATGAAGGGCTGGTCGTCACCATTCTGCCGGATGGCGGCTTCAAGTATGTGAGCGAGCGCTTCTGGAGAGAATAGCCGGGTTTTTACAACTTGCATACTCGCCAATAGCTTCTTTTTGTGCAAACTGATCCTTTACACAAACGGCCGCTTCTGATAGGATTGTGGGCGACAATCGAATAGATGTGACCCATCTTATCAAGAGAGGCAGAGGGATCGGCCCGATGAAGCCTCAGCAACCGCCAGCGAATCGCTGGAAATGGTGCTAAATCCGACAGATAAACCACCAAGTGGTTTGATCTGAAAGATAAGACAAGGGACTGGAATGAAAACCAGCGCCTTCCTTATTTTTCAGGGAGGCGTTTTTTGTACGCGAATCCTCCCGGAGGTGGCGACCAAAGGTCGCATGAACCTACGGGAGGATGGGTTCCAAATTATGTTAATTATTCTGAGAGAGATTCAAAGGCAAATTGAGGCGCATGGCACAGCTTCATATCCGTATGAGGGGTGCGGGCTGCTGCTGGGCACGGCCGTCAACGGTGACAATATCGTCTCGGCCATCCGCCCCATGCAAAATGTATGGCCCGACCAGGAAGAGCGGCGGGAGAGATTCCGCATTGATGAGCAGGCGTGGCTCCAGGCAGAAATGTCAGCAATGGCGGCAGGGCTGGATGTGATCGGCGTGTTTCACAGCCATCCCGATCATCCACCTGACGCTTCGCCGCGCGATCTGGCCTGGGCCGCGTTTTCCGGCTACTCGTACCTGATCACGGAAATTCGAGAAGGGGAGCCGAAGCACGGCCGTTCCTGGCAACTGCTGCCGGATCGGTCGGGATTTGTGGAAGAAGAGATAGAGATTAGAGATAAAGATAGGAGTTAATTTGATGACAACGATTCGTATTCCGACCCCGTTACGGCCGTATGCCGGCGGGAATGGCAGCGTCAAAGTGACCGGCGGCAGCGTGGGCGCAGCCTTTAGCAATTTGACCGAACAGTACCCTGACCTGCGCCAACACCTCTTTGAGGATGGGCAGTTACGTAGTTTTGTTAACGTGTACCTGAACCAGGAAGATGTGCGCTATTTGGAAGGAGAGGAGACGGCCGTCGGCGAGAATGATACGTTGATGATCATCCCCTCCATTGCCGGAGGCTGGGGGCAGCTATGAGCATAAAACAACGCATTCACCCCGACGCTCTGGCTGATGTGTCCCTTTCGCATGAAGAGGTACAGCGGTACAGTCGCCATCTCATCATGCCAGAAGTGGGCATGACCGGGCAAAAGAAACTGAAAGCCGCCAGCGTCCTCTTGATTGGCGCCGGCGGGCTGGGATCGCCGTTGGCGATGTATCTGGCCGCCGCCGGCGTGGGCCGCATCGGCCTGGTGGATTATGACGTGGTGGATTACACTAATTTGCAGCGCCAAATCATTCATGGCACCAAAGATGTCGGCCGTCCCAAGCTGGAAAGCGCCAAAGAGACGATGCTGGACATCAACCCCCATGTGCAGGTAGACGCCTACGAAATTCCGCTCACCTCGGCCAACGCCCTGGAGATTTTTGAGCCGTATGACATCATCATTGACGGTACGGATAACTTCCCCACCCGTTACCTGACCAACGACGCCTGCGTTTTGCTGGGCAAGCCCAATGTGTATGGCAGTATCTTTCGCTTTGAAGGGCAGTTGTCCGTTTTTTACGCCGAGGAGGGGCCATGCTACCGCTGCC
>JAJRVV010000026.1 GCA_024277135.1 Chloroflexota bacterium
TATCGGCACTAACGGCCCCAACGTCACAATCACATTGGGGATATATTCAAGGATGAAGATGCCGGTATTTAAACAAGGGTCGGGAAAATCGGAACCACTGCGATAGCCGCACCAGGCGCTGCTGCCACCCCCATTGCCGTTATACTGATCCCCGGTTTCCAACACCGCAAAGTATAACGAGCCGTTGGCGCCGGAACTACGCGCCCAATTGCCGGTGAAAATCCTACCGTTAGCCGTTCCCTCTACGGTACCGTCCCCACTAGCGTAGACGCCTTCAATTTCAGTTCCATTTTGGGTGATTGTCAGGACATCGTAGGTGCTGGTCCAGTCGCCATACCAACTGGCGACGCCGCAAGGATTAGGGGTGGGTTCGCCCGTCCGGTAGCCGCACCAGGGGATGGTCTTGTCCCAGTTGCCGATCCAGCTGCGGCCGTCATCCAACAGCCAGAAATCAATCGTGCCATTCTCGCCGCCAAACGACCAGGTTCCGGTCAGCCGGTTATCTTCGATGATGCCCACAATCGTGCCCGCTCCATCGGCGAAAGTGCCAGTCACCGTTGTATCGCCTTCATTTTGCATCAGAGTCACCTGAGCGCAGTTGAGGAAATCACACTCGCTTTCCCAGACGCCATCCCAGGCGCCAGGCGGAACAGGCGTGTTTGTGGGCGACGGCGTGACCGTGATCGCCGGCACCGGAGTGGGCGAGGGCGGCAGCAGCGGGTCGCTGCCTGCGGCCACTTCGATGCCATCCGGCGTGCCGTCCCCGTCCGTGTCGGGATTGACCGGGGAGGTGCCATGCTGATTGACTTCGGCGCCATCGGTCAAGGTATCCCCGTCACTGTCCTGATTTTTGGGGTTAGTGCCGTGCTGATTGACTTCGGCGCCATCGTTCAAGCCATCCCCGTCGGTATCGGGATTGTTGGGATCGGTTCCTAGAGATAATTCTTGATTGTTGCTCAAACCGTCGCCATCGTCATCCCCTTCGGCAATGGCGGTCGCCGCCAGCGCGGTGGCCGTTCCCGCCGCGGCCCCTTCGGCGGCGATGGTTTCTTGAGCCGAGATGGTTTGCAGCGCTTCTCGTGTTTGTTGCGCGGCCGTTTCGGCGTTGAGCTGCGCCAGGACGGTAGCGGTGGCGTTTTGGTTTTGCTGATTCAAAAAGAAGTAGGCGGCCGCGCCACCAATGCAGAGGAAGAAAAGTAGCGCTCCCAACAGCGGCGGCAGCCAGGGGGAGATGATGGGGCGCACGTCCAACTGACCGTTCAGTGATTGAGGTTTGCCGTCAGCGCTGCCCACCTGGAACTCGAAGGGTAAATTTTGGCTGCTGCCCAGGAACGGCCGTTTCTTGGGTTTAATCTTGAAATCCACCGTGGCCGACTTACCCGCCGCCACATTGAGCCGCTTTTGCCGTTCGTCAAAATTAACCGCTTCACCAGGGTCGCGGCCGACGGCCGTAAACACCGCATCCGAATTCCCCTCATTCCGCACCAACAGGCGGCAGGTTCCCTTGTTCTTCAATTTCTTGGGCCGCATATCCAGCGTAAACCGCTCAAACGGCTTCACGTTAATGCTGCCCGACACCGTAGCCGATTCTTGCGCGTTCGACACCGAAGTCACCGCCAGCCGGTATTGATGCTGGCCGGATGTGGCGCTGCTGTCCTGCGGCGGGTGGATGGCGACCGGAATCGTCCCCCGCGTGCCCGGCATGAGCTGCAACGCCTGTGGCGGCGCCGTCACCCATTCGCCGGGGATGCCTTGCACATCCACCTGGAAATGATCTACCGTCATCCCCTGGTTCAGCAGTTCCACCTGCAAATCGCCGCGGCCGCCGGGCGTGACATCTAGGTTGGTGGGGTTGACGACCACGCTTAACTGGCCGCTGGCGCTGTAAATTTGAGAAGCGCCCGGCGGCACGGAGTAGGGCATCGTCGCCTGATAGGTCATGCCGCCGACCGGCATTTGCGGCGGGCGGGCGGCGCGGGCGGCCGCTTTCCATTGCAGGAAAAACGGCCCGATTTGTAAGGTCTGGCCCGGCTGCCACGTTTCAGGCATGTCGGGCAGCAGCTTGTTATTGTCCAAAAATGAGCCGTTGGCGCTGCCCAAATCCACAATTTGCCACCCTTTCCCCACTTTTTCCAGCCGCAGGTGATGGCGGGAGACGCTCTGGCTGGCAAGGGTGATGTCGTTGTCGGAACTGCGGCCGATGGTGTAGCTTGATTTGTCCAGCGTATAAGCTTGCGGCGCTTCCCCTTTCTGGGAGACGATGAGCCGGTCTACGCCGCCCTCGAAGGTGTCGTCCACATCCATGCGGCTGGGCAGCACGGCGGCTGAGTCAGATTCGAGTTGGGTCATCATACTGACGACGGCATAATCGGCAGCGGTGGCAAATTGGGTGACATCTTTCTCGGTGAGGGTGGTCATCGCCTGACGCAAACTTTGGGCCATTTCGTCGCCGGTTTGATAACGATCTTGGGGCTGTTTGGCCAGGGATTTGGCGATGACGGCTTCGACAGCCGTAGGCAGTCCCGGCTGGAACTGGCGCGGCGGCGGCGGCGTTTCTTTCAGGTGTTTTAGCACGGCGTCGGTGGGAGTTTTGATGTCGAACGGCAGCCGCCCGGTGGCCAGTTGGTACAGCACCACACCCAGCGAATAAATGTCGGAACGGCCGTCAATCTCTTTGGCCAACGCTTGTTCCGGCGACATGTAAGGCAGCGTGCCCATGAAGGTTCCGGTGGCCGTTTCCACGCCCCCTTCCAGCAGCTTCGCCAGGCCAAAGTCGGTGAGGACGGCGCGCAGGGCCGGCTCCCCGGCCCGTTCCGGCGCTTCCAGCGGCTTGATGAGGATATTGTCCGGCTTGATGTCCCGATGCACCACGCCATGCCGGTGGGCGTATCCCAGCGCGTCGGCGGATTGGGCCACGATGTTGAGCGTTTCGTTCAACTGCACCACTTGCCGCCGGTCGGCCAGCTGCTTGATGTAGCCGCCCAGGCTCAATCCCTTGATAAATTCCATGACGATGAAAAACAGGCCATGTTTCATATCGAAGCTGTAAATGGTGACGATGGACGGGTGATTGAGCCGGGCGATGGCCTGGGCCTCCTGCATGAATCGTTTTTGAAACTGGGGCTGTTTAGCCAGAGCGCTGTGCATCACTTTGAGCGCTACCGGGCGGGCCAAGTTGATATCTGTGGCCCGGTAAACGGCGCCCATGCCGCCTTCGCCCAACAGCTTTTCAATGCGATAGTTTTCAAATTGTCGTCCGGTCAAGTTTTCCATAATTTGTTACCTGCCTACACACTTATACTAGATTTTTTCGGTATGGTTCATTTTGAGCAAAACCATCTTTACAAATTTTGGACTGTAGCCGTGGTTTCTTACCGCGTTTACACCTGCGCGGCAGGGATACCGCGGCTACAAATTGTAAAGGACGCTGCTAGTTTTTTGAACCATGCCGATTTTTTTATTTTCCTCGCCATATTTTACCTGAAATCTTGGTTGTTATTCGCAATCCCACCAGCCAGACAAAACCGGCCGCGACCCAGGCGCCGACATCGCCTAAACCAAACCCTTCAAAAGCGAGTGTGCCCGCCAGCATTCCAGCGCCGGCCGTCAAAGCTATACCGATGAGCCATACGATCACGGCCCCGAAGCGGTGGGGTTTCGGCGCATCCGCCAGACTGGAAACGAACGCCTGCCCGGCCGCGGGTCGAGGCGTTGCCGGCGTCCAGGCGTCGCCGGTGCGACGATACCATTCTCCAGTTTCAAACCCAATTGTCCACCAAACGCCTTCATCATCCTGAATCATCAAGTTTTCCATTTGCGCCTCCACCTGTTCTTGAGTCAGGCGGCCGGCTGCCAATTGCTGCCGCAAGCTGGCGACTGCCTGTTCAATCTGGGCGAATGGATCATCAGCAAATCCCACCCCGGCTGTCGGCTGTTGTTTCTCTTTTTGTTGTTCTAACCAGGCCGCGCCCATTTGTTTTTGGCGTAATTGCTCTTGTTGGCGGCGCATTTGCGCTTGTTGCTGCTGCCATTGTGGTTTCATACCTTTTACCCCCCATCGGAATAGATCTAAAACCGTTTCCAGACCTTACGCGCCCGGATAATAGTGTAAATAAATCCGCCCAACCAGACAACGCTGGCCAGAGCCAGACTACCCCCATTGGCGATGTCATTGGGCAGAATCTGATCAGAACCCGCGCCTACACCCCAACCAACGGCCGCAGTGATGATCGCGCCTAAAATGAACACGGCACATCCGGCGGCGCGGCGCGGTTTGACCCGTTTGGCCGTGATCTTTTCCGGTAATGACATCGGCCTTACCGGCGGCAGCGGCTCGATTATGCGCGGTGTTGGTTCGGGTGGCGCTGTGGCCGGTTTTGGTGAGACCGGAACCGTCTGGGCAGGTTCAATGGCGGGAATTTGTTCCCACGTTCCCTGGCACTGAGGGCGTAAATTGCTAGCTTCAATGCTTTGGGCAGTGATGGTGAAGTAGTGCGTCTTGTTGTCCGCGTAGGTGGTTTTGGCACCGATGGTCAAGATAGTTTTGGCGGCGCCGGCTGCGGGCACGTTGATCTGGTTGGGTTGGAATGTGAACCAGCAGGTATCTTCGGTATCTACGGCCGTAAACTGGACAATCAAATCCGTATTCCCCTGGTTTTGCACATTAATAGTGAACTCTCCAGGGTCTGAACTGCGGCGTATCTGCGGCCGCAAGTCGAATTGGTAATCATAGAAAGGAGTCAGGTGTAAGCGCCCCTGAACTTCGACCGCATCCTGGGGGGGCGATTGACCGGCGACTGAAATTTGAAACGCATGAGCGCCGGCCCGGCTATGCGGCGAATGGGGCGGACGGATGGAGACGACCACCTCTTGTTGCTGGCCAGGCATCAGGCGCACAACCGGAACAGGGTCAACGGGCCAGGGGGCGGGGAGTCCGGCGACGCGCACAGAAAAATGATCTACCAAATCACCTTGATTTAAGATGATGAGTGGGAAAACGGCCGTGCCGCCAGGCGTGATAGTGACTTCAGGGGCAAGAAGGTGAATGCCAATTTGTCCGGTTCCCGGACTGGAGTAAATTTCTTCCGGGGCCACAATGGTACCGTCCGGCCGTACCATCGTCAGATTGGCCGGAGAGACAAGCGCCTGTTTCAGGCGCAGCCAAAAGTTACCAATGCGTAACGGGATGTTTTCAGGCCAATCCTCGGTCATCTGCGGCAACAACTTGGTTTTGCCCAGGAAGGTGCCGTTGGTGCTGTTCAAGTCAGTGATTTGCCAGCCGGTTTCGTGTTTTTCCAACCGGGCGTGATGCCGTGAAACCTGGTCGCCGGCCAACACAATCTCGTTCTCATCGGTACGGCCGATGGTGTATGTTTGTTTATTCAGTGGATAAGAGTATGAAGTCATGCCGGATCGAGTGATAATCAGTTCATCTTGGCTGGCCGGTTCGGGCGAGATCGGCTCCGGCAAGGAATCGGGATAAGGGGTTGCCAATCGGGTGATCAGGCTGACGACAACGTGTTGTGAGGCGGTCACGAAATGAGTCGCGTCCTCGTCGGTAAGTTGGGCGGTAGATTGGCGTAGCGCCTGAGCCATTTCGGCCCCGGTTTGGAAACGGCCGTCAGGCTGTTTCGCCAGCGATTTTACGATGACTTGGGCCAGCGCCTCCGGCAGCCCCGGCTGTAGCTGGCGCGGTTCGGGCGGCGTTTCATGGAGGTGTTTCATCACGGCGTCGGTGGGGGTTTGAATGTCAAAGGGCAGTTGGCCGGTGGCTAACTGGTACAAAACCACCCCCAGCGAGTACACGTCGGAACGGTTGTCCACCTTTTTCGCCAGAGCTTGTTCCGGCGACATATAGGGCAGCGTGCCCATAAAAGTTCCGGTGGCTGTTTCGATACCGCCTTCTAATAATTTAGCTAGACCAAAGTCGGTGACCACGGCCCGGAGCGGCGGCTCTGACGGCCTTTCCGGGCGAATCAGATGTTTGATGAGGATATTATCCGGTTTGATATCCCGATGGATGATGCCGGCCTGATGGGCATAATCGAGCGCGTCCGCCACCTGGGCGATGATGAAGGCTGTTTCACTGAGCCGCATCACTTGACGCCGTTCGGCCAATTCCTTGATGTAAGCGCCCAAACTGATGCCGGGCACCAGCTCCATCACGATGTAAAATTCGCCGTTATCGTTATCAAAGTCATGAACGACGACAATAGACGAGTGGCTCAACCGGGCCACCGCCTGGGCTTCCTGCATGAACCGTTTTTGAAATTTGGATTGGCTTGCCAATTGCCGGTGCATGATCTTCAGCGCGACCGGCCGGGCCAAGTTCAAATCATAAGCGCGATAAACTGCTCCCATGCCGCCTTCACCCAGCAAAGCATCCATACGATAATGTTTGATCTGGCGGCCTATCAGATTGTTCATCAGGTTTGATAGTTTTCCGGCTGCGATTCAGATCGCAGCCGCCATTTACCGTTTGAATTTGAGCTTGTAGGTGGTGTGGGCCGGTTTGTTCATATCTATAATACGCTGAATTAGCTCCTGATTCAATTCCTGGCGGCGAATGGGTATGCGGACGGTGAAGGTGAAGGGTTCCAAGTCGCTGCTTTGGTCGTCAATTTCCGGCTTACGGCCGGTGTAGATTTCCAAAATGCGTTCTAAGGCCCAACGGGTTCCGCGACGGCCGTAAATCAAATGCGCATCCTTCAACAACGCCCGCCGTTTCGCTTCATCCCACGAATCATTAAATGAAATTTCGTGCCATTGCGCCAGCCAGGGTAAAAAGCCGGCCGGAGCTTCGCTGGGGTTGAGGAACAGGTCGAAATTGTCAATGTTCCACTCAATCGGCGTCAGGATGGCTTCGAAGATGCCCAGGAAACGGCTCATGAAGTCGGTGTGGTAGATGCCGGGCAGGTATGGCAGCAACCGGGTACTGTGAATGGTGAGGCCGGGCGGCGTCAGGCCGTTGGGCGCAGGGACGGAGGAGCGAGGGAGCGGAGGAGTGGGCGGCGGTGGCGGTGGCGATTTTTTGGGCGGAGACGGTCGTTTCCGTTTTGGCGGCGGTGCGGCTGCCTTCACCGGTTCGGGTTTCGGCTCAGGTTTTTTGGGCGGCGGTTCCGGTTCGGGTTCCGGCTTTGGCTCGACAGCCACCGCTTCCTGCTTGAACGTCAACGTAAACGGCCCAACCTGAATCACATCGCCGTCTGACAACGGCATGGGGACGCGCGCCGTCAGCTTTTCGCCGTTGAGCGACGTGCCATTGGAGCTTTTGAGGTCGGTGAGGGTGCAGCCGGTGGGCGTACATTCGATTTGGGCGTGCCGCCGGGAGACGAGGGCGTGTTCCAGCAAAATGTCGCTGCCTGCCTGCCGCCCCATCACGGCCGTGCCGAAGGCAAGGGTGATGGTTTGTTCCGATTCTAGTCCTGTAATGACAAGCTGATGAAGGAAACCATTTGGCATTTTGTCCTTTCCTTTAATTGATGAGCTAATCGTATCTTCTCAAAAACTTGGGGAAGCTCGGGCCGGTCTCCAGACCGTGCCCAGTGTGGCGCGGTCGGGAGACCGGCCACAGCCCCGAAATATTGAGATGATACAGCTAATCTACCGAACGATTCACCAGAGCTTCTTGAAGCGCCGTTGGAATTTGATTGTAGTTTTGTAAATAACTGCCGCCCTGAACATACCCAATGGCATTGCCTACCGAAACTAATTCGCTCTGCGCCCAAGTATCAACCTGGCTAAGTTGTTGGGCGTTATGTTGGGCGCTGGCAAACATATCGTTACGGTGATCGCCGTTGGGTACACTTGTTTCGCCGCCTGGCGAAATCATTAACTGGGCCAGCATATTGTTTAAGTTGCTAAGACCATGACTGGATCGTTGAATAGCTTGTATGTTTGTTTGATATTGTTGGAGATTGGCCAATGTCGCAGCCGATGCTTCCATTGTGGTTGAACGATTCATGATGGCGTCAGCCGCATTGCGGTTGCCAGATTGATTGAGTAATTCAACTAAATTAGTTTCTGCCCTTTCAGCGGTGCGTACAATCCGCATGAGACCGATTTGAGCTGCCTCGGCTTCTGATTTCGCGCTTTGCAGAGCGTTTGCGGCTCTTTCCAAATCAGCGGCTTGAGCGGCATCCTCAAATTGGGCCAGGTTTTGTCTGGCTTCCCGCAGTTGCGCTTGGGCTTGCCTTAATTCAGGAGCATAGGCGGCGTCTACCCCTGCAGAGATGATCTCTGTTCCCACAAATTTGGCTAAATCAATGCCCGCCTCTTGCCATTTCCCCTGTAAAAGTGAAGTAACTGGGCCAATTAATCCAGTGGCAATCGCCTTGGCTCGGGCAATCCGCGCTTGCACGGCGCCTACATTTTGGCTGGCCGTATCCACGGCCCGACGACCGGTGGTAACTTGCCCTGCCATCACCACACGGCGAAGTTCAGCTGAAGCGGCGGCTAAAGCAAATTGTTTGGCCCGTACCACAGGCAGTTGTTCACGAACGCGATCCTGAGCGTCAATGTATGTGGAAACGACAGAATTGGTGTGGATAGCTGAGGCTGACCCACCGCCAGCCCGCCGGCCAATGGCGCCGCGGGCGCCTTGCACGGCCGTCAAATCGCTTCTGCCTGTGCCAGCCGCATATTGTAGATAGCCAAGTTGGTCGCGCAGCTCGCCGGATTGGGAAGCGGCCATCTGCAAACGTTGGTAAAGTCTGGCGGCTGAAGCATTCATCGTAGGCGGATTTGTGATTTGAATGGGGTATTCCCAAAGAGGCAGCAGGCGGACGGAACCTATTTGCAGTCGGACGGGCGGCTGGGCCTGGGGTCGGGCTGGCGGGTTTTCACCGGTATGGTGATTGTGTCGCTGGATGAGTTTTCGTTGAATATGTTGGTTGCCTTGTTGTTTTTGTATTTGCAGCAAGGCTTGCTGGCGCAACGGCCGGGCGGTGCGATGAGTTGGCAGCCCCTCGTCTTGCATTTGTTGAGAGGTGAAACCAACGGCCGTCAAATTGGCTGGTTGGGGCTTCTGCTTCGGCGCCGCCGAATTATTTTGGGGATTTTTTTGTCTTTGTTGGGTCGGTTTTTTACTCATAAATAATCCTATGGCGCGGCCTGCCACTCAAAACTATCCAGGATAAGAAGTAAATCCACCAGAAACGGCCGTTCCGCCTCAGCCACACTATCCACCAACACATTCAACATCCCCCGGCAGGATTCAATCATCAGCTTAAATTCCGGGTTGTATTGCAGGCGGGGCAAGTCAGTTTGGCTCAAATTGATCCGCGCCTGCCGCATCGCCGCCGCCAGCCGCAACAAGTCCGGGTTCTCCGGCTCGCTGCTGTTGATGGCGCTGGCGTGGCCGATGAAATCATTGGTCGCGTCCACCATCTCCTGAATCGTCGGTGAAGCCGCCGCCAGATCAGGCAGCGGCGCGCGCAGGCCAAAATACGCTTCCCGCATCCGGGGATAATCGGCCGTGTCATACGCCTGCGATTCGGCCCCTTCATCCCGCACGAAATTGTTGACCGCTTTTCGGATGGCGGCCTGCATGGGCGGGATGCTGCTAAAATTGGGCAGCGCCTCCAACCCTTTATCCAGCCCGTTGACCAGATGCCGCCGCGCCACCCGCTCGCCGATGATGACGTGGGCTTGTTCGTGATCGCGCAAAATGTCAAGACGGCCGTCCGTGAATTCCGTCGCCAGTTCTATCCGAAAATCCAGGGTGACATTGAGGGTGACGGAGTTGGCGGTGCGGGCGGCGGGCTGGATGTTGTAAACCGGTGTTGTCCACCCAGCTACATTGGCCCGGCCGTGATTGGCGGCGATGGTCGCTTCCGGCAAACGCGCGATTTGGGGCGGGTTGACGGTCAGGTTGATGGTGGCGGCTGGCCGGGCGGGAGCGGCCGGCGGCGGGGCGCCGTTTTGCCGTTGCACGGCCGCCACCGGCCCCAAGTCGCCGTGGCCAGGCAGCGCCCGATCTTCAATCGCCAATCCTTCCGTACTCAGCGGCGCATCCGGGTCAAGCGTCGGTTCCTCATCTAACTGGACGCCCAGCGCATGGCCGGCGCCCTGCCCCAACGCCTGCAAGGTGTGCCGGTTGCCTCCCTGTTGCTGCATGTGCAGCACGGCCGTCTGCCGCAGCCATTGCGCCGTTTCATTCACTGGCAGTTGGGCCAGGGCGCGGGCGATGGCTTCGGCGGTTTGGCGGCGGGGTTGGACAAGCCCTTTCTGTTCTTCCTGTCGCTTTTTTCTGATGCGCTTTTTCTTTGCCATCGTCTACCTGTTACCAAACGTTGCCCGCGCCGGGCGAATAGGAGCTGGCAAGCACGCTGTCGGCCACCAATGTTTGCGCGCGCAAAACGCCGGAAAAATCGGCCAGGGCGGCGTTGACCCGCACATTTGGCCCGGTGATGTTGATGCCGCCCGCCGTCACTTGCACCCGGTTGCCGCCCGCCTGAATTTCGGAAGGGGCATGACCTTCCCCGTCCCCTTGTTTTTGCACGTTGGGAGCCAGTTGGCGCATGACGGCCGTATTCCCCGCCATTCGCTGCATTTGCAAAACCGACGCCTGCCGCAGCGAGCCGGAACCGCCCCCAGGCAGCCCTTGCCACTGTCTAGCCGGAAGCGAAGACACAGATGTTTGATTGTCTTGACCGTGAGACGGCCGTTTCTGTCTGGACTCCTCCACCGGCTGTTGGGCTGTCGTTTTGCTCATGCTATGCTCCAATTACACAAATTCCACCTCATGCACGCCGGAGGCCACCACCCCATGCGCCACCACCTCCAGCGACTCCTCGGCGTCGCCCTGCGGCCCGCCGCCCGCGGCGGCGGCAAACATGGTCACTTTGCGGATGAACTGCACGTTGGCAATGCCCTGCAATGCCTGATATACGTCGGAGACGAACAACTCCCGCCCAAATTCCCAACCCTTGCCGTCCGGGCCGCCGGTGAGCGGATTGAGGAAGCGGTAGAGCCGGGCCAACACATCCGCTTCCACCTGGGCTTGATTGGCTCCCGGCGTGGCCCGCAGTTGGGCGCGTACCGCTGCCCATCGGTACGCTGGAGCGCGGATGTCCAGCCGGGTGGTCAACAGCCGCCGTTCGTCCAGGTAAGATTCGAGTACGGCCGTATCCGCATCATTCAACTCCAAACTGCCCGGCTCTAGAAATCCGGCCGGGTTGGGCACGCGCGGGATCACTAGCACATACACCTGTCCCGGCGACACCCGGCCCGCTTTAGACGGCCGGGGTTGGAGACATTTCACCCGGCCAATCGCCGCCGGTAACGCTTGCTGCGCCAGAAACTCAAAATCCGCCTCCGTCACCGCCCGGTCGCGGGAGCGGAGCAGCGCCGGCGCCCGCATCTTGGCCGACTCCAGCGTCTCCGCATCCAGGCCGCCCCAGGCCGGTTCCCGGTTGCTGACGCGGGCGATGTAGGGGATGGCCGTCTTCAGCGTGTTCAAAATCCCGGCCTGCACATTCCCTTCCTGCCCGCCGCCATAACGGTATTTGGCGAAAATCAGGTTAGCGCCGCGCGGCGGCACCGCGCCGTAGAGCTTCATCGCGCCATCAGGCTGGCGCACCGCCGGCCCCAACCGCACGTCGCCGGTGACGCTGTTCAGGGTGAAATGTCGGCTTTGAGCGTCAGCGTCGGCGAAATCGGGCGCTTCTGTCCAGGTTTGCGGTTCCCGCCCTTCCACTTGCACGATCAGGGTTTCATCCGCTTTGCGCCGCAGCACCGGCGTCACTTGCAACTGAAACTGTTGGCCGGGCGCGCCATCGCTTTGCCCCAAAAACTCCTGGGTGATGAGGCGGGCATGGGTGGCCGGCGTGGAGCCACCCCAGGATGCGGCCGTCACCTGGCGCAGGCGCGGCGATTTCTGATACGGTCGCATCCCTTCCTGCCGTTCCGCCGCCGAGATGTCCTTGACCCGCACCCGCACCCAGTACAGGCTGCGCTTGTTGACGCTGTATTTGCCCATTTCCGGCACATGAATTTGAATCCGTCCGGTCGAGTTCATGCCTTTGGTACTGTCCATGTCCACATCACACGGCCGCCAATGGTGGGCAGCGTCGCCGGTGGACGCTTCCCACACCACCGGCGGCAGGGTGGGGTCAACGCCGGCGCCGCCGGCCGGGTCGAAATCCACCTGGAAGCCGAGAATGTGGCGGCTCAAATCATTCTCAAAGCCGAAATAGAGGGCGTCGTCCACCTGCGGCGTGTCGGTAAAGATGTCCAGGCCGTCGAATCCAGCTTGCAGGCGGCGCAGATTGTGCGTTTCATACGCTTTGCTTTTGCCGGAGGTGACGCGGGAGAGGCTTTGCGCCAATTTGGGCGGGTCTACGCGGAAGTCGCTGTCGGTGGTGAAGATGATAGAGGGATCCGTTTCCGTTTGGGTGCTGGCGACTTCGGTGCCGGCGGGGATGATGACGGCCGTCTCCTGCGGCGCAGAGAGCCAAAATGTCACCGGCACGCGGGCCGGAACCGGCTCCTGCAAGGTAATGCCCAGCATCTCCATGAACTTAATGGCGTGCCGGTCAGGAACCTGGTTCATGCGGTAGAGCATCAAATCCGTCATCCAGGCGAACAACTCGATGAGCGTCACGCCGGGGTCGCTGACGTTGTGATCCGTCCACTCCTTGCAGTAGTGGGGGATTCGTTTTTTGGCTTCATCCACCAAATCTTGAAATTGGCGGTCGTCTAATTTGGGCGCTGTCAGAGCCATGATCGTCTCCAGAAATAGCCTTTAGCCGTTAACTGTTAACTGTTAACTGTTGACTGTTAGTTTGTTACTCGCCTGGTATCAGATAGAAAGGATGCACCAGACTGCGGCGGTCGTGGGTGGCTTTAATTTCGTACTCGATTTCGATGAGCAGGCGGGCGGCATTATCCGGGTCGGGCCGGGTGCGGACGTCGGTGACGTTGACGCGGGGTTCCCACATGCCCAGGGCTTCTTCTACATAGCGGCGAGCCAGCGCGGCCGTATGCGAGTTGTTGGGCATAAACACCAACTCATGCAAACGGCAGCCAAAGGTGGGCCGCATCACTCGCTGGCCGGGCGCGGTTCCCAGGATGATGCGGATCGCCTGGTCTAACTCGCTGCGCTCACTCGTCAGCGCCAGCCCGCCCTGCGGCCCGATTTTGGGTGGGAATGCCCAGCCTTTGCCGATGATTTCAGTACTCATACAGAATCCTTTTTCAAAGCCAACTCATTTGTTGGGAAACGAAAAGCGTAAAGACATTTCGTTTTACGTTTTACGGAACCTTCACCGTCATCTGTCCCGGATTGGTGACGGAAATGACGCCGCCCCAGGTACACATGAGGGTGCTGCTGCTGTTCAGGGTCGGTTTGTTTTTAATCATCACCGTCGGCGAGCCGGGCGTCCACGGCGCGGTTGTCACCGGGATGCAGGGCTGCGGCGTCAGGACACCTTGAGCAGCGGCTGTCGCCGCCGCCACCTGCGGGTTGGACGGCGTGGTACACATGCCGAACGGCATCACATTGGTCATGGGAATGTTGTCCATGATGGTCGCCGCCGGGTTGTTGACGGTGTTCACCATGTTCGCCGGCATCACCATCAACGAAGATGGCGTCGTGCCAAAACTGCATTGACATTGTGCCGAATTACAAACAATCGTCATATTTTGCCTTTCATTCGTTTTAACAGATAAATCTGCTGCTACGCTTGCAAAGTCGGCCTGCGCCGACTGGGTTCCAGTCCACAAAGGTGGACTTTGCAAATGTTGCCGCGAATTTTATTCGCCAGCGTTAATTCAAGTTCACCATGGCGCCTTTGATGTTCACCTGCCCGCCAGCATCGATGTCCAGATTGCCGCTGGCCTCCAGCTTCATGTTGCCGCTGGCCTTGAGTTCGACGCTGTTACCGCTTTCGATGGCGACTTTGCTGCTGTTGTCGTCCAGCGTGATTTTGAGGCCGCCGCTGGTGGCGATTTCCAGCTTGCTGCCGGCATCGTCCATCGTGATTTTGTGGCCGCCGGCCGTCGTGATCTCAATTTTGTTGTCGCTGTCGTCGTGCATGACGATGAGATGGCCGCTGCGGGATTGCCAGGTGCGCACCTGCGGTTTTTCGCCGCTGCCCGCCCCTTCGACGGCGGGGGGCAGTTTGTGTTGGCCGTTCCACATGCCGCCCAGGACGAACGGCCGTGAAAAATCCCCATGCTCAAACGCCACCAACACCTCATCGTCCACGTCGGGCAGGGCGGCAAAGCCCGCCTCTGGCCCAGCGCCGGGGGCGACGACCCGCGCCCAATCGCTCTCGGCGTCGTCCGCCATCCAGGGGAATTTGAGCTTGACCCGGCCCCAGTTTTGCGGATCGTCGCTGTTGGTGACGACGGCCGTGACCACGCCGGGAAGCCGTTCTTGGGGCAAGTCGCGCGCTACCTGTTCGGCCAGCAAGCCAGTGCGGGAGCCGCGCACGGTGAAATGGCTCTTCAACCCATCATCGCTGTAAACGTGGGTGGCGTTCGTCACCAGGTAGGAGCCGCTGAACCGTTGGCCCAGGCCGTCAAGCTGCACCATCTGTCCTGCCTTGATGTCCGGGCGGCGGAAAGCCGTCCCTTCGGCGACGACGAAGGCGCCGCTGAGTTCGTTGAGCCGGGCTTCGGCCAGCGCGTTGGCTTCCGCCTGGCTGACGACGGGTTGATCCACGATGATTTTCTTGCCGGCGCCAAAGCTGCTGGCCCACTGTTTGCCATCTTTCGATTCCTGGATGCTGGGATAGAGACGGCCGTTGCTGGCCTGGCCGGTGATCGTTTCCTGTTTGTCTACATCCCACCCTTTGACCACCACTTCATCCACCTGTTCCGCCAGCGTCATGCGCGGGCTAAAGGAGAGCAGATCGTCGCCCCAGGTGAGCGTGACCTGGGCACGGCCGTCCGGTGGTTTGCGAAAATGGAGTTTGCCGTCAGCCACAAAACATTCGTAGCCGATGCGCCAGGCGCGTTCCATCAAAAATTCCAGGTCGGTCTGGTTGTGCTGGAAAATGTGGTCGTACACGGCGCTGGTGGTCTCTACCTCCGCCTGTAAATTGGCGGATTGGGCGATTTCGGAGGCCAAGTCGCTGTCTTTCTTATTCAAAAAGGCGGTAGTTTTCGTTTCCCGGTAGAGCCGGTGGGATTTGTCGTAGCCGCGCACCAGCAGTTCGGCGATCATCCCTTCCTCGAATTGGGGTTCTAACGCCGTAATTTCCCCTTTGACCAGGGTAATTTTGCTGCCGTCGCTCGTCTCGCTCTCGATTTCCACCTCTTTGGTCAAATCAAAGGGGCCGTTGTCCAGCAGCTCCATGCCAGGATCGTGCAGGCGGATGGTGAACATATCGGGCAGGTGGGAATGCTGATCCACGACCACCTCGGCCATGTTTTGCATCACTGGCTGTTGCACGGCCGTGCCGTCGAGCTTGATATAAATCTGACTGGCGAGTGTTTGTTCTCTAGGCATTGGCAATTAACAATGAACAATGAACAATGAACAATGAACAATGAACAATGAACAATTACTCTTCGGGAATGGTGAGCCGCATACCGGAACGCAGGCTCAATGGATTGGTAATGTCGTTGTAATCAGCGATGAGTCGCCATTTGGCGGCGTCGCCATAAACGGAGGCGGCAATCGTGTCCAGCCGGTCGCTGCCGATGACTGACCACACCTGCTGAATGGGGCCGCCGCCGGAGGTTGGGTTCTGGTTAGGGTAATCGTTCACATCCTTGTGCTGGGTGAAGGTCACATCCACTTTGGCCCGCACCGGCGTGCCATCATTCTTGAACAGCGTGAACTTTTGCGTCATCTGGGTGATGACGGCCACGAAGCGGAAGACGCCCCACTCAAAGGCCACCTCCGGCGGCGGCTGCTTGTCGTCGCCGGAGCCTTCCTGTTTCGGCTCCATAAATTTCCACAGCTTGTTCGTCGTCTGGCTGACATCTTCATCCGCTTCATAGGTGTCAAACATCAGGGCTAACTTCAACGTTTGCGCCCCCGCTTTTTGGAATTCAATTTGGGGCGCGCTGGAGCGGTTCCGCGACCGCTCGGAGTAGGTGTTGGATTTGGAGACGGTGTATTCAAACGGGTTGAACATGCAGGAAACGGCGTTGCTGCCGGTTTCGTTTCCGTTTTCGTCTACTTCAAATATCCTGGCGGCGACCAGGTTTCCGCGTGTGTTGGGCATGTTCTATTCCTTATCACCATTTTTTGCCGCGCATCCGCTCCCATTCGACGGAGAGTTTGCGCTTGATTTCGCTGTAAACCCGGCGGGCGAGTTCGTCTACGTCGGGTTCGGCCGTTTCCGCACTTGTTTCCGATTCGGCTTCTGCTTCTGGGCTGGAGCCGGTGGTTTCGGTGGTGGTTGGAGCCTGGGCAGTCGCGGCCGTTGCCTGAATAGCGGCTGGTTGCGTTTGCGGGCGTTCCGGCGCAGATGTTTCTGGGGGAGCAGACGATCGCTGTGCCGCCATTAGGCGTTCCGGTTCGGTTTGCGTTTCCGGAACGGCCGCGCGCATCACCATAGGCAGATCATCCCCAATCAACCGCCACAAATCAGCAGGCAAGGGGCCGATTGCTGTGGGCACGGTTTCCACATCGGCGGCGCTTTGTTGTGGTTGGGGTTTCGGTGGTTGTCTGGGTGGCGCTTTCTTCTCCGGCGCGCGTTGGATGAGCGTAGGCGCGTTGGCTGGCCGGGGCCGCCGTGGCGGGATGACCTCAACGGATGAGCCGGACGGCCGTTCCGCCGCCACCGCTTGCAACGCCGAGGCCACCTGCGCGTTTTCCGGCGTGTGCCGGGGCAAAATCGGTTCCACGATGAGCGGGGGGGGCGGCGCGCTGGCGGCGGCTTCTCGTCGTTCCACCGGCCAGGCAGCTTCTAACGGCGGCCGCGCTGGCGATGGCGCGTCGTCCGCTTTTGTTTGTATCACGCTGCTGCTCCTGGGCAAATCGCTCGCCGGCGGTTGTGTCGCATCCATCTCATCCGCCTTACTGCTCGATCTAATTTCAGGAACAGATTGGGGTCTGTTTTGCCCGGTGGTTTGGCCGCCGGAACCAGGCCAGCCGCTAATAGTTTTCGTTTCTTCGAGATGGGTTGAGATTGGCGTTTCTGTCGCCAGGTCAGAAGCGGGGCGATGGCTTACGGGAGCGTTTCCGGCGCTGGTCTCAATCGTCTCGGCGGGCGATTCGGGCGTGGTTTCAGCGGCAGCGACAAATGGCGGCGTAGTTTTATCTACGGAGGGGAGAGCAACCGGGTGAACGGCCGTCGCCGCTTCATGAGTTGGTTCGCCAGCTTTCGCATCTTTTTTCGCCTGAATGGGGGAACCCGCTGCCGGATCGCCGACCATTGTCACATCCGCGCCCGCATTATCCGCGCCCGCATTATCCGCGCCCGCATCCGTTTTACTCGCCGCTGGCGGAACCTTTTTTGAGGCGACGGCCGTAACTTGAGCGCGGTCAGGAATCAGCCTGTCAACCAGAGCGTCCCGCTGGACACCCTCTGTTGGGCCGGCGAATTCAATGCTGCCCGGCGGGGGTGAACCCGTCTCCTGCGCTTTACGCTCCCGGCTGCGAGTCCCGACTGGTTCGGCCAACCTGCTGATCGGGGGCGGGTCGCCCACTTCACGTTGGCTGACGACCTTCTGGCTGTGGCTGGCGGCCGTTTTCTTGTTGGCGGCGGTATGGCGGTCAATGCCAGATTTGCCGTCCATCACGCCAGGTGAATCTCCACCTGCGGCTATGTTCGCCTCTTTTTTAGGTTGGCGCGAAACGTCAGGGGGCGTTTTGTCGGCGGCGGGATAGGTTTCGCCTCGCTCGGCGACCGCTGTTTCAGCGGCCTCTTCAGCGGCTTGTTTTTCTTCATGCTTGCGCATGATGGCGGAGAGCCGCCGCCAGGTGGGATCGTTGTCGTCGGGAGCGGTGGCGGACGGGGCGGTGGGGGGGTACGGTTGACGCGCCAGCGGAGCAGTCGGTTGGCCGGTTGTCTTGGGCGGGGTTGGCGGGCTGGGTTGGGGACGGGTGATGAGGGTGTCGGCCAGGTTGGCGGGCGGCGTGGGGGTGTGAGGCACGGCCGTCAGCGGCGGCAGCCCAATCACTTCGCCCATCGGCAAATTTTCCAGCCCGGCGTGAACGGCGGCTTGGGGCATGGGTTGGCGGGTGGCAGGGGACAGTACGGAAACGACCGTGTCTCGCTGGCGAAACAACGTCGTCGTCTCTGCATGTCGTTTGACTCGATTGAGTAACCGATTTCCTCTAGCCATGTCCCATTTCCGACTACATTTAACTCGAAACCGACACTTCGCCGCAGGCAAACTCCAGGGTTTGGATGGCGATGCTGTTCTCGCTGCTCTTGAGCTGCGGCCCTGTCCACTTCACCGGGTAAGCGTCTGCCACATGCCAGGTCATCACCGTCTCTAACTGGGAATTGAGCAGGGTGATGGTGAGCGGCTTCCGTTGAAACGATTCGCTCATCGTTTCAATGTACCAATCAATCAATGAACTGGAGCCGACCCCGTTTTTTAAGGTCACTTTGGCCCCTTTGCGCCGGCCGGGAAGCTGGTGGGTGAAGGTGTTCAGTCCGCCTTCCTTGATTTCTTCGATTTCCCATTCAATGACGGGCAGGGTGCAGTCGGTGAAGGCGGCCTGGGCCTCGCCGTCCACATCCACTACAAAGCGAAACGCCGGATTGGTTAAGGCGCGGATGTCATCGTCACTCATCGTTTGTCTCGCTTTTGCCGGGCGCGATACCGTTCCCGTTCAATTTCGCTTTCCTTAAGCCACATCGCATACACCTTCTCACTCACTTTGCGCACCAAGTCAGGGGTGATAGGTTGGCTGTTGGATTCATTCGTTGATTGGTTTATTTGCGCCGTCACCCTGTCACCTTATCATCCGATTGGCGCTACCTGCAATTGGAATTGGTTCTGGCAATGGGGGCAGACGGCGCCAACGGCCACGCGCTCGGCGCCGTTCAGGCGCAAGTAGAGGTCTTCCAGGTAGGCCAGATCGGCGGCGAACAGGTTGGCGATGAGGTTGGGGGTGACGGCCGTTACCGACCCCAATTGCAGCACCACCCGCGATATGAGCACAATGGGCAGGTATGCCTCATTCTCCTGAACGCGATGATCCCGAATCGCCTCTACCTCATCTACAGCCAACGCCAGCCGCATACGGCCGTGACGATGCCACTGACCATTTCCGTCCACAAACCCTTTTGGCAGCGTAAACTCGAATTCCGTTTGCATGTATCAGTTTTCAGTAATCAGCAATCAGTTTTCAGTTAGCAAACAGCCGACTGGTCACTGATTACTGATTACCGCTCACTAAAGAGCTAACTCACTCGCGTGATGTACTCGTGCGCCAGCGTCAATTCTTCAATGCCGATCTCGTTACTGTCCGCTTTTGGCTGGGGGCCGGTCACTTTCACCGGCCACGCCCGCTCAAAATTCCAACGGGCCACTTCATTAAGCGTCTGGTCATACATCACAATCGAGCCATCCCGGCGGGCGCTGTCCACATCGCCATCTTCCACATCCTTGCGCCAGTCCCAAATGTCCATACGGCTGGTAACGCCGCGCTTCAACGTGATGTTTTCCCACTTGAGACGGCCGGGAATCTTCATGATCACTTCCTGACCATTCTCAGTGATGACCTTATGCTCGATAACCTCATGTTCTGATCCCAGACCAGAACATTCCGTAAAGAAACCGGTGATGACGCCTTGTACATCTACGGCGAAATGAAAGCCAATGAGGGGGTCTTCTCGATCTGCCATTTTTCAATCTCCTTGTTCAGTATCCAGTGGTCAGTATTCAGTGGTCAGTATTCAGTGTTCAGTGTTCAGTAACAGCCTCACTGGTTACTGATTACTGATTACTGCTTACCGCTTACTGTTCACTTCATGCTTCAGCATCCGCACCGGCCCATTGGCTAATGCGGAAGATGACAAACTCGGCCGGTTTAACCGGAGCCAGACCAATCTCGATAATGAGTTGACCCAAATCGCGGATTTCCAGCGGGTTGATTTCGGCGTCACATTTGACGTAGAACGCCTGCTCCGGCGTGGTGCCGAACAGCGCGCCGCTGCGCCATACCGCGCGCAAGAACGAGGTCACGTCCCGCCGCACTTTGGCCCAGAGGGTGCTGTCGTTGGGTTCAAAGACCACCCACTGCATCCCCACGTCCAGCGATGCCCCGACCAGGATGAAGAGGCGGCGGACGTTGATGTAGCGCCAGGAGCCATCGCTGCTGAGCGTGCGCGCTCCCCACACCCGGATGCCGCGTCCGGGGAAACTGCGGATGCAGTTAACGCCGATGGGGTTGAGCGTGTCCTGCTCCCCTTTGGATAAGTTGATTTCCAAATCCAGCGCGCCCAGGATGACTTCGTTGGCTGGCGCTTTGTGAACGCAGCGTTCGGAGTCGGTGCGGTTATAAATGCCGACCATATGACCGCTGGGTGGGACAAACTTGCTGGTTTTGCCGCTGCCGCTCAAATCGGCCACCTGAATCCAGGGATAGTACAGGGCGGCGTAGCTGGAATCGAAGTTGAGGAAGCTGCGCCACTGTTTGGCCTGCTGGGCGTTGAGGCCGGGGGGCGTGTCCAACACGGCAAAGCGATAGCGCATGTTTTCGCAATGGGCGATCATGGCCGTTTGCACCGCTTTGACCCGATCTTTGTCCGCTTTGGAACCGCCATAACCCATCATGATGTCTGGGCAAAGAACGAGACGAACATCATCCAACGCTTCCAGGCCGCCCAGACCGGTGCGTTTGGCCGGGTTGCCAATGAAATCATTGGCGGTGAGGGGGGCGGGTTTGGCCGCTTTGCCGCGGCGGGGCTTGGGTTTGGCGGCGCCTTCGGCCGCTTCGCCTTCGGCCGGGGCGGCTTCCGGTTCGGCCATGTCCATTTCGTTGAGGGCGCGCAGGCTGGAAACGTAACAAGCGCCGCCGCCGTTGGCGAAATAGCCGTAAACGGCGTCGGGCAGGTATGCGCCTTCCACAAAACCGCCAAAGATGTCGGTGAATTGGGTCCAGTTGGTGACCAGGGTGGCTTTGTTGAGGACGGATTCTACGGCTTCGCGTTCACCGGTATCAGGGTTGATGGCCTTGCGGCTGGCTTCGGCGGTGACGCCGATGAAGGCGGCCGTCGAGGTGCCGACCGCTTCAATGGGCTTGGTGCCCCGGTCAACTTCTTCGACGTATACGCCTGGGGAAAGATAAGTTGTTGCCATTTGATTTTCTCCTTCTGTTCGTAAGGAACAAAACTGTTACGTGAAACGTGGTGCGTGAAACGTAAAACGGGTCTGGTCAGGGTGGGGCGCGTTTGGATTTATGTGATTTTTGGGTCATGGGATGAGTCCTTTCTAATTGCCAATTGTCAATTGCTAATTGCTCATTGTTCATTGCTCATTGTTCATTGCTCATTGTTCATTGCTCATTGTTCATTGCTCATTGTTCATTGCTCATTGTTCATTGCTCATTGCTCATTGTTCATTGCTCATTGTTCATTGCTCATTGTCAGAGTTTGATGTCGTAGGAGTCGGCGGGGATGGTGATTTTTGTTTCTTTGGGTTTGCCTTTGGCGGGCCAGGCGATGAGGGTGTAGCTGCCGGGGGGGAGGGCGCCGAGGGTGAAACGGCCGTCTTCATCCGTCGTACCCATCCATCCCGTGCCTTTGACCGCGACCTGAAGGCCGGGCTGCGGCGTATTCCCTTTGGCCACCACGCCGCCAACGTAAACCATTTCGCTGGCGGTGTGGGCCGGGTCAAACAGTTCTTTTTCCGGGTGAGCGGCTTGCCCGGTGCGCATGGTGAAGGTGCGCACGGCCGGGCCGGTGACTTCTGACCAGGGATCGAGCGCCAGAGTGATAAGGTAAGAGATGGACGGCCGTAACTCATTGTCCAGCGAACTCCACACCTCGGCCGGATTGGTCAGTTTGTCGTGCCGGGCCAGGGCGGCCGTGATCTCAAACGGCGGGTCTTGCAAAGTCCCCACCAGCCAGTCTTCGGGCAGGGTAGAGAAGCGGAACAGCGCCATCAGCACCCGGGTGAGCAGCCGGTGCTCGTCGTCTGGCTCCGAGGCCCAGGCGGTGATCATGTAGTGGCAGTCCACCCGCATCGGGGTCCGTTTCATGGCGGCGATGTCGGCACGGCCGTTCTTCATCCGCTGCCATTGGTGGTTGCGCAGCACATTATTTTCGCGTACGTCATACAGAAAGAAATTGATCGTCGGCTTGGCCAGCTTGGCGCTCCATTCGCGCGTCGGTTGGTCAAACTTGATGTCAATCTCCCCGTTTTTGACGGGCAGTTCGGCGGTTAGAAGCCGTTTGATGGTTTCGTCTAAATCAGCAATCATGGGTATTAACAATGAACAATGAACAATTAACAATGAACAATGAACAATTAACAATTAACAATGAACAATGAACAATGAACAATTAACAATTAACAATTAACAATTAACAATTAACAATTAACAATTAACAATTAACAATTAACAATTAACAATTAACAATTAACAATTAACAATTAACAATTAACAATTAACAATTAACAATTAACAATTAA
>JAJRVV010000027.1 GCA_024277135.1 Chloroflexota bacterium
AATGAACAATTAGCAATGAACAATGAACAATGAACAATTAGCAATGAACAATGAACAATGGACAATGAACAATTAGCAGTGAACAATGAACAATGAACAATGAACAATGAACAATGAACAATTAGCAATGAACAATGAACAATGAACAATTAGCAATGAACAATGAACAATGAACAAAGGCTTTGTTCATTGTTCGTTACACATTTTTCATTGGTTCTCAGCGTCGGGGGAGAATAACAGTAAAGGTAGCGCCGCCATTGAGGTTGTTCTGGGCAAAGATACGGCCGTGATGCTGTTCCACAATCTGCCGGGCGATAAATAGCCCCAGCCCCGTCCCCTTCCCTTCCGGTTTGGTAGTGAAAAACGGGTCAAAAATCTTGTCCGCCATCTCCGGCGCAATCCCGCCGCCTGAATCAGACACCGAAAAAGCAAACGCTTTAGCGTCCGCCTCAGCATCCGCATCCTCTAGCGGTTGCATCCAGGAGGCAATGCGTACCTCGCCCCCATCCGGCAGCATGGCGTCACGGGCATTCGTCAGTAGATTGATGAGTACCTGCGTCATCCGGTTGTGATCACACACGATGGACTTCAAATCAGGCTGTAAATCCACCGCCACCTGCACATTGGCATCGCTCTTGAATTGCTGACGCACCAACATCAGCGCATCTTCGATGATCATGTTCCAGTCGGTGACGGCCATGTAGGGCGCATTGTCGAAGGTGTAATTGCGCAAAACGCCGACAATGCGGGCGCTGCGCCACGCATTCTGTTCGACCATTTTGATGTAATGAGCCAACTGTTTGGCATCCAGGTTGTTGCCGTCAATTTCGTGGAGCAGGTTACTGCAAGTGGCGGTGATGATGCTGAGCGGCGTGTTGAGTTCGTGGGCGACGCTGGCAGTGAGAATACCCACCCCCGCCAGCCGTTGAGCGTGGGAGATGGCGTGGTTTAATCGATGCACTTCGGCCAGGGGAATGATGTGGAGGAGACGGCCGTTCTGATTCAGACCGGTCATCGCGGTAATGGTGATGCTGACAGGGACAGCACGGCCGTCCGCCCCGCGCAAAACCGTTTCATGCCGCTGCTGCTGACCAGGGGCGACGCCATTGGCTATCTCTTCCGGCGGCAGCAACGATTCCGCCCAGAAATCCCGGTAATGCCGGCCTGCCATAGCCAAAACATCATCGCCTAAAATCGTCGCCATCGCCGGGTTAGCAGACAGCACAAAGCCTTGATCGTCAAGCAGCAACAAGCCCTCAGCTACGTGCCGCATCAATCGATCAGAGAACTGCGTATAGATCTGTGTTGCGGGGTCGGGATTGATGTCCACCATTCAGTCTGTGATCTCCTCATCCTGTGCATGTGGGGCAATGCTCTTAGCATACGTCAGCCTGGTTTTGGCGTCCGTATGTGAGCCGTAAAATCAGCGTGAAGGGGGCGTGAAGGGGGTAAGACAAGGATGAGGGATGAGGGATGAAGGATGAAATCGCCTTGTCACTTGGTCTACTCTACGATGCAGAAGGGCACGGCCGCGCTCACAGTTTGATTGCCGGCCAAATCAACGGCGACGGCCGTGATCGTGTGGCAGCCGGCGGCCGAGACTGGCCAGGCGAGGGTGAACGGGGGCGTTGAATCAGAGGTGAACGGCCGTTGAGCGCCATCCAGATACAGCAACACAAAATCCACTTCGATATTGTCCGTGGCCGATACGCGGATGGGGATCGCGTCCGTGCCGGACGGAAAACTTTGGTTGGGCGTAGGCGATTGAATGGCGGCCACAGGCGGCGTGTTATCCACCGTCAAGGGCACGCTCACCTCCTGGAAACGGCCGTCCCCATCCACCACCGTCAGTAGCAGCGTCACCAGCCCATCCAGATTAGAGACATCCCACACGCCCAGCCGTCCATTTTCACGAGAAATGGACACCGTGTCGGTGATGGTGCGCAAATCGGCCGGCGTTAATCCGGCAAAATAGGCCAGCCGATAATAGGCAAAATCCAGCCCGGCGGCGGTGCCGGTAATGACGATCTGACCATTGACATAACTCAAAGGCCCCGGGGAACGAATCGCGGCCGTATCGCTACTGCCTCCCGCCCCGGTCAGGGTGTCATACTCATCCGGCGGTTGAGGGATGTCGTTCGCCTCGACCCAATCCGCCGCCGCCTGCGGATAAATGACAAACACCCGATTCTGCGCCAGTTCCGGCGGCGTATCCAGCGTAGCCAGACGGCCGTTCTCCCGATTGACGGCCAGTTCCCGGTACATCCTGTCCGGGTGCAGCGGCTCCGTGCCCGGCACAAACAGTTCCGACACGGCCGGACAGATCGGCGAGGCCAGGAAACCGGACAAATCGCATACCGACCGTTCTACCAGTCCGGGCGGCTGTGTCCACACCGCCACCGGCGCATCCTGCATGGCCCAGGTCATAAACGCCTGCCAGATGGGAGCCGCCCCTTCCCGGCCGGTAACGCCAGCCATCGGTCGGTTGTCGCCATTGCCCACCCAGACGGCCGTCACCAACTGCGGCGTGTAGCCAATCGTCCAGGCATCGCGGAAATCGTTGGCGCTGCCAGCGGCGACGGCGGCGGGGCGGTTGCCGGGCAATTCCAGCACGTTGGGGCAGCCCATCCCGTCACAGCGAGCGGCGCGGTCAGAAAGCATGTCGTTGAGCAAAAAAGCGAGTTGGGACGTGACGATTTCCCGTCGCTGCGGCTGGTCATATTCGTAGAGAACCCGGCCGCCGCTGTCCGTCACCTGTAAAACCGCCGCTGGGTCTAACGGCCGCGCCGCCGCATCGGCCCCCGGCTGCCCCAGCATCACCCCCATGTTGTTGATCACGCCAAAGGCATAGGCCATGTCCAACGGGGTCACACCGCCGCCGCCGACAGCCAGAGTCAGGGCGTTGTGCTGCGCCGGGTCCAGGGTGGCGATGCCCAGGCTGCGGCCGGTACGGGCCACCTTGTCCGCGCCTACCCAACCCATCACCTGCACCGCGGGCACGGTGAGGCCGCCGCCCACCGCCTGCCGCAAACGCATCGGCCCCAAGAAACGGCCGTCCTCATTCTGCGGCGCGAAGTCTGCGCCGCCGGTGATGTCGCCAAAGTCCACGGGCACATCCAGCACCATCGTGGCCGGAGTGTATCCCTGGCTGAGCGCGGTCAGCGCCGTGATGGGGGTGAGCATGGTTCCCGGCTGGCGGCGGCCGGCGGCGGCGATGTTGAACAGCCCGGCTTTATTCTGACCAAATTGGAGATTACCCACCATGATTTTGATGGCGGCCGTCTCCGCGTCCAGAGCCACGATGGCGGCATTGCTCACCTGCCGATCCAGCCCCAAATCTTCCGGGGCCAGGGAGGGCAAAAAGGCGAGGGTCTGGCAGCCCGCTCGCTCGTCTGCGGGCAACACCGGGCCAACCTGGCCGGACAAGCGGCCAATTTGGGCGCGGGCCACGCATTCGGCCTGCGCCTGCCAGGCTAGGTTGAGCGAAGTGGTCACCTCCAGCCCGCTGAGAATGGCCTGCGGTCCAAACCGGGCCAGCAGTTCTGCCTGCACGTACAGGGCAAAGTGGGGGGCGATAACCCGGCCGTCATCGGGCAGAATGGGGGCGAAGGCGAGCGGGGTGAATTGGGCGGCGGCCAACTGGTCGCGGCTGATGCGGCCGGCGTCGGCCAGAGCCGTCAGCAGGGCGATCTGGTTGGCGACGGCCGTTTCCCGGTCATCCAGCGGGTTTTGTGTCGGGGCCAATGGCAGCGGCGCCAGCATGGCGGCTTCGGCCAGAGTTAATTCGGCGGCGGGTTTGTCGAAGTAGACCCGCGCCGCCGCCTCAATGCCAAAGGCGAGACGGCCGTAGTAGGCGGTGTTGAGATACCATTCCAGGATTTGCTGGCGGCTGTAGCTGGCGTAGAGGCGGCGGGTGAGCAGTATCTCATCTAAGCGGCCGCGAAATCCGGCGCGGCCGCTCAACAAGTTGTCGCGCGCCACTTGCTGCGCCAGAGGCGCGGGTTGGCCGTCGCCGGCGAGGGCTTGGGCCACTGCCGTCAGGCTCAAGTTTTCCCGCTGCCAAAAGTCGGGATCGGCGGCCATCACGGCGGCGTCGAGCAAAACGGGCGGCAGGTCAGACAATGGCAGCCAGGGGCGGCTGCCGTCCAGGGGGTCGCGGATTTCCAGGATGGGGATTTTCTCGGTTTCGGCGGCGTCCCGCCAGGCGTAGATGGTGGTAACGGGCGGCGCAGCGCCGGGCAGTGTGACACTGGTTTGGGACTGGGCGATCTGGTCAAAAGAAGGCAGGTCGTCGGTGATGGCGGCGTAGACGGCGGTGCTGCCGGTGAGCAAAGCCAACATCAGTCCCCCTACGCCCAAGACGGCCGTGATGAGGAGGACGGCCGTAAGGCGCAACAGGGTGCGGGCCGCGCTCGGCCGGTTTCTCTGACGGCGACGCCGCCAGCGGGTGATGCGGGTTGGACTGGGCATAATACTTTGGCTGATTTTGCCCGTATTCTGCATAACCAGCAAATAATTTTGGATTTTGGATTTTAGATTTTGTTTTTCGATTTGCCGCACTGCGGTACAATAACCGACTTAATGAAAGATGGCTTACAAAACGGCTGTCGAGACAAGGACAAAAAGAATGCAAGAAGTAATCGTAAAACGACCCCCGCTTACCCCAGCTACTTTGTGGGACATTGATTATTACAAAGAAATCGGTCTTTATTTTTATTTGGAAGCGACCCAGGACATTTTGCCGAACGGCCGTGTCAACGTGGAACATTATGGTGAAATGATCATGCTGGGCAGCTACTCCTACCTGGGCTTGATTGGGCATCCCGAAATCAATGCAGCGGCGAAAGCGGCCGTGGATCATTATGGCACCGGCACGCATGGCGTCCGTCTGCTGGCGGGCAGTCTGGTGCTGCACAACGAGTTGGAAGCGCGTATCGCCCGCTTCAAGCAAGCGGATGACGCCATCACCTATTCCAGTGGTTATGTCGCCAATCTATCTACCATTTCCTCGTTGCTGCGCAAAGGGGATACGCTCATTTGCGACAAGCTCAATCATGCCAGCATTGTGGATGGCTGCTTGCTTTCCATGGCTAAGTTCACCCGTTTCCGGCACAACGACATGGATCATCTGGAACGGCGGCTGCGCGAGGCGAATGGGGACGGCCGTATCTTGGTGGTCACTGACGCTGTGTTCAGCATGGACGGCGACATCATCAACTTGCCCGAAGTCAGCCGTCTCTGCCAAAAATATGGCGCGTATCTGATGATTGACGAAGCCCATTCCATCGGCGTACTCGGTGAAACCGGGCATGGCATTGAAGAACATTTTGACATGCCTCCGGACACCATTGACATCAAGATGGGGACGTTGAGCAAAACCATCCCCAGCGCTGGCGGTTATGTAGCTGGCAGCCAGGAATTGATCACCTTCCTCAAACATGAAGCGCGCGCTTTCATCTTTTCGGCCGCCATTCCGCCAACGTCGGCGGCGGCGGCCAAAGCCGCCTTTGATGTGATTGAAAAGGAATCGTGGCGCGTGCGTCAAATCCAGGAGAATTACAACCATTTCGCCTCTCGTCTACGGGAAGCGGGCTTCGATTTACTTTACTCGGAGACGGCCATTGTGCCGGTTATCTGCGGTTCCACTGATCGCGGGGTGGCATTGGCCAAGTATTGCCAGGATCGCGGCATTTTTGTGCAGGCGGTAGTGGCGCCGGTGGTGCCGGAAGGGTTGGCGCGGCTGCGGGCATGTGTATCGGCCGTTCACGCGCCGGAAGATGTTGATTATTGCGCCAATACCATCATCGCTGGCGGCCGGGAATTGGGGATTATTGAGTAGTAAGAAAAAGCCGAAAGACGCCCTCTGGTAAACTTTGTTCGTAACGATACAGCGTCTCGATAAGACATCCGATTTCTTGTCACTCATGATGTGAGCGTACTCGATAGTGAGAAATCGGATGTCTGTACAGTTACCTTTGTTCATTGCTAATTGCTCATTGCTAAACGCGTCAGCCCTCGTCCGAACTGGAATCAGGCGGGGGTTTTCGTTACCGATTTGTCACGAAAATGCGCCAATTTCTTGCAGGCATGGGGGGGTTATGGTAACTTTTACCAGGCAAATCGTCATAAAGTTGGATAAACGCGACGAAACCACTCCTACATCATAGAAATCGAATCTGTACCGCCCTTTTACTGAACTAAGCGAGGTGGCATGAGTTCAAATTCCATTCTACTCAGCGTCAAAAATGTTTCCTTAAATTTTGGGGGAACGGCCGCACTCACAGATGTTAGTTTCGGAATTAACAAGGGAGAAATTCGCGCCATCATCGGCCCTAATGGCGCAGGCAAAACCTCGATGCTCAACTGCATCAGCGGCTTCTACCGACCGCAAACAGGGCAAATCCTCTTCAACCAAAAAGAAGACCTCACCCAAGTTTCAACTCATAAAATCGCTTCGCTGGGCATCGCCCGCACCTTCCAAAATATCGCGCTCTACACCGGGTTGAGCACCCTGGATAATTTAATGGCCGCCCGCCACATTCACATGAAACAGGGCGGTTTATCCAGTATGTTGTATTGGGGACTGGCGCAACGGGAAGAGGTTGATCACCGGGCAGTGGTCGAGGAGATCATTGACTTTTTGGAAATCGCCCATATCCGCAAAGCGATTGTGGGCGCATTGCCCTATGGTCTGCGGAAGCGGGTGGAGTTGGGCCGGGCGTTGGCGCTGGAGCCAGAACTGCTGCTATTGGACGAACCGATGGCCGGCATGAATGTGGAAGAAAAGGAAGACATGGCCCGCTTCATTCTGGACATACACGAACGACGAAATGCGACTGTCGTTCTCATTGAACATGATATGGGCCTGGTCATGGATATTTCTGATCGGGTGGTGGTGCTGGATTTTGGCGTCAAAATTGCTGACGGCGCCCCGGATCAAATCAAAAACGATGAAACCGTCATTCACGCTTATTTAGGACAGGCGTAATGCAATTGACAATTGTGAATTGTGAATTGTCAATTGTGAGTTGATAATGGAACCACAAACAATACCTCAATACTTTCTACAAAAGACAAAGCGATACGGCCGCGCCAAAAACGCAGTGCGGCAAAAAGAGTTTGGCATTTGGCGGGAATACACCTGGCAAGATTCTTACGAGTATGTCCGCGACTTCAGTCTGGGCATGATCGTCCTGGGTTTACAGCGGGGCGATCATGTCGCCACCGTGGGCGACAATGACCGGCAATATTTGTGGGCGTACCTGGGATTACAAGCGGTTGGCGCGGCCATTGTCGGCATGTACACTGACGCCATCCCCAGCGAAATGGCTTTCATCATCGAACACAGCGATTCCATCTTTGTTCTGGCTAAGGATCAGGAACAATGCGACAAATTGCTGGAAATCAGAGAAAAAATACCGCTTGTCAAAAAAATCATTTACTGGGACGAGCAAGGACTTTGGAATTACGATGACGATTGGCTCGTGTCTTTTGCAGAGGTTCTGGCCCAGGGCAGACAATTAGCCGAAAAGGAACCTGGCCGGTTTGAAACAGAAGTGGCGCTGGGACAGGCAGATGATCTGGCCACATTATGTTACACATCCGGCACCACCGGTTTGCCCAAAGGCGTGATGTTGAGTCATGCCAATCTGCTGTACTCAGGCAGCGCCTACCTGGAGCTTGATCCGCGCTATGACACCGATAACCATGTCAGTTTCATGCCGATGGGCTGGATCGCTGAGCCGGTTCTAGGCATCGCTTCCCATGTTTACTCCGGCATGGTGATGAATTTTCCTGAGGAGCCGGAAACGGTGCGCCAGAATGTGCGTGAAATCGCGCCGGAGGGCATTTTTTACACGTCGCGTTTATGGGACGCTTTGGTGGCAACCGTTCAGGTGCGGATCAAGGACGCCACCTGGATCAACCGAAAGTTATATGATTTGTTTTTGCCGGTGGGATACGCGGTTGCCAACAAGAAGTTTGCCAAAGAAACGCCGGGACTCTTTCTTAAACTCGCTTACGCGCTGGGAAATCAAGCGGTTTTTGCCCCCATACGCAACCAATTGGGCCTCTCCCGCGTGCGTTCCGCTTATACGGCCGGAGCCGCGCTGAGTCCGGATGCGATGCGCTTTTTCCACGCTCTGGGCATCAATCTCAAACAGATTTATGGTTCAACAGAAGTGAGCGGCGGCGCTACCATTCATCGAGAAAATGATGTCAAATTTGCCAGTGTGGGGCAGCCTATTCCCGGTGTTGCTGTGCGCACAACGGAAACTGATGAAATTCAGATTTCCGGCCCGACTGTCTTTCAGGGCTACTATAAAAATCCAGAAGGAACGGCGAAGGCTATCGAAGTGGATGAAGACGGCCGTCGCTGGTTCTGCACGGGAGACGCCGGCCATGTGGATGAAGATGGTCATCTCATTTATCTGGACCGGGTGAAGGACATGATCCGGCTGGCGAATGGGGAGCAGTTTTCGCCGCAGTTTATTGAAGGGCGTCTCAAATTCAGTCCTTACATTCGGGATGTGATGGCCATTGGCGGCGAAACCTGGGATTTTGTGACGGCGCTCATCATCATTGATTTTGCAAACGTGGGACATTGGGCCGAGAAGCAAGGGTTGGGCTACACGACGTTTGTGGACTTATCGCAAAAAGTGGAAGTTTACCAACTCGTCAAGGAAGCGGTGCATGAGGTGAATCAAAGTTTGCCAACAGCAGGCCAGGTGCGCCATTTCATTTTGCTGCACAAGGAATTTGATGCGGACGAGGCGGAGATGACCCGTTCGCGCAAGCTGCGGCGCGGCTTTCTGTATAAAAAGTATGGACAAATTATTGAAGCGATGTATGATGGCCGTGATTCGGTTCGGGTCAGCGCTTCGGTGCAATATCAGGACGGCCGTGAAGGGGTGATAGAGACAGACGTACGCATCATGTCATCAACTTAAAACGAAAAAAGTGTAGAGGGTATTTAATGAACTGGCAGCTCGTACCACAACAATTTGTAACCGGCATTCTCAACGGCGGCACCATCGCCCTCATCGCATTGGGCGTGGTACTCATTTTCAAATCATCAGAAGTTTTCAACTTCGCCCACGGCCACATGGTGATGCTGGGCGCGTTTTTGACCTGGTGGTTTGCCGGCGCCGCCGAGAATGGGAATGAGCTGTTCAATTTACCATTGTGGGCGGCATTGATCATGGCTGTGGTGACTGCCGTCATCATCGGTCTGGTCATCGAACGATTGGCCCTCCGCCCCATGGCCGGCCAGCCGCTGCTCTCCATCATTTTGATGACCTTGGGATTAGCCCAACTTATAGAAGGCGTAGCCAGCATCACCTTTGGCATTGATCCCAAAGGTAACTTCCCGGCCCCCTTCTCTCCCGGCGACGTGTTCATAATCCCCTTCCCCGGCGCATTCAACGACACCATTATTCTCAAGAAAACATTGGTGATGACATTTGCCGTAGCCATGCTGGCGGCCGTCATCTTCATCCTCTTCTTCCAACTCACCAAAACCGGCCTCTCCATGCGCGCCACTTCCGAAAACCATGAACTGGCCCGCAGCGTCGGCATCCGCGTCCCCCGCGTATTCGGCCTCTCCTGGGCCATCGCCGGCATCATCGCCACCCTGGGCGGCGTCTTACTGGCCACGCTCACTGGCGTCAGCCTCAACCTCTCCACCGTCGTCCTCATCGCTTTCCCGGCCATTCTCCTGGGCGGACTGGACTCATTCCCCGGCGCCATTGTCGGCGGACTGCTCGTCGGCTTGACACAAGCGCTGGTGCAAGCCTCCAAATTGATTGAAGTGCGTAATTCCACTGAAATTGCGCCATACATTTTACTGCTCATCGTGCTCGTTCTCCGGCCCGAGGGCTTGTTCGGCCAAAAACGGATTGAGAGAGTATAGTCAAGTAGTCTTGTAGTCTGGTAGTCAAGTAATCACTGACTACCAGACCAACTAACTACCGGACTAACTGACTACCGACTACCAGACTGAAGACTTGGAGTTTGATAATGGCTGTCCTTCGACCCGCAGGCGATTTTGATCGCAGTTACAAGCAAGATATGTCCGTCATCCGGCAGAAATACCAATGGGTATTGCTGGGACTGCTTTTGATTGGCGCGTACACCGCCCCCATGTGGGGCAGCGCTTATGTCGTCAGCACGGCCAACCAACTCGCCTACACTGTCATCGCCCTGCAAGGATTAAACATACTCACCGGGTATACCGGTCAAATGGCGTTGGGACAGGCCGCGTTCATGCTCGTCGGCGGCTACCTTTCGGCGTTGATGACGACTCATCTGGGCATTTCCATGTTTTTGGCGCTGCCATTGGCTGCCCTGGGAACCGGTCTGTTCGGTTTGATTTTTGGCCTGCCTTCGCTGCGGGTCAAAGGGTTTTATCTGGCGATGGCGACTTTGGCGGCTCAATTCATCATCCCCTGGTTGAGTCGTCAAACTTTTAAGGATTATTTGGGCGGCACGTCAGGCCGGATTGACGTGCCAGTGGCTGCCATTGGCAGTTTTGAGTTTTTAGAGGTACGTTACTTTTTCTATATTTCGCTGACGGCGCTAATCATCACCACCTTGCTCACCATCAACATTTCCCGCACCCGGCTGGGCCGGGCTTTTGTCGCCATTCGTGACAACGATCTGGCGGCGGAACTATTGGGCGTAAATTTGTTTGGTTATAAGCTGCGGGCGTTTTTCATCGCAGCTATGCTGGCGGGTGTGGCCGGGGCGCTGAAGGCGCACAGCCAGCGCGGCGTGGGTACGGAGTTTGGTTATGGCTTGCCTGAATCCATCATTTTCCTGGGAATGATAGTGATTGGCGGCCTGGGCACGAACATCGGCCCGTTTTTAGGCGCCATCACCATCATTTTTCTGGAAGACTTGGCGAATTTGACCGGGGGGCAGATCGCGGCGCTTTTTCCCGATCAAGCGGCCCGCGTGTTGACTTCGTTCCGGCCCATCTTCTTTGGCGCCATTTTGATGCTGTTTTTGATTTTTGAGCCACGGGGTTTGGCTTATCGCTGGCAAATTATAAAATCAGCCTGGCGGTTACGGCCGTTCTCCCGCTAAGTAAAACAAGACATCCGATTTCTTCCCAGAAATCGGATGTCTACAGATTAAAATACGAAAAACGGAGGAGGTGAAATTGGGACAAATCCGGACACTCACAAACATCAAATCTCTAAGATTTTTAGAAGGACTAACGGAGGAATAGAAATGAAGAAATTTTCTCGTCTCACCATGTTATTCATGATCGCAGCCCTGTTGCTGGCAGCTTGCGGCGGCAGTGGTATTACCGAAGAAGATTTAGCGGACGCTGAAGCCCGCGCCGATGCCGCTGAATCCTCATTGGCCGCGGCTGAAGCCCGCGCCGATGCTGCCGAATCCTCATTGGCCGCGGCTGAATCCTCATTAGCCGACGCCGAAGCGGCGCTGGCCGACGCTGAAGCGGCGTTAGCCGACGCCGAAGCGGCTGCGGCTGACATGCCCGCTGAGGAACCAACACCGGAACCGACGCCGGAACCGGTGGCCAACTGTGAAATTGGGTATGAAGGTGAAACCATCACCATCTACCAGCAAGCCGGACTCACCGGCGCGTTGGCCTCCATTCTGGGGCCAGGCTTCATCAACGGCAACAACGACGCTGTGGCTCAGATCAATGCCGCCGGCGGCATTTGCGGAGCAACCGTCGAAGTGCGCTTGGAAGACACGCAATACGTGCCTGAGCAGGAACTGGCTGTCTATGAAACCTATCGCGCCGAAGACCCCAAACCGATGTTTATTTTGACCTATGCCAGCGGCGCTTCGCTCATCCTCAAAGATCGTGTCGTTGAAGATGAGATCGTCAATATCGCGGCTGGTTTGAGCGCGGAAGCATTCTATAACCCCGCCGATGGTTGGACAGTGGGCGTGGCTCCGATTTACTCTGACCAATTTGCCGGATTCTTGCAATGGGCCAGCGAAAATTGGGCCGACATCAAACCGGAAGGCGCGGGCGACGACATCGTGGTTGGCGTCATTGGCTGGGCCAACTCCTTTGGCGCCGGCGCCACCACCCCAGAAGCTTTGGCTTACGCCGAAAGCCTGGGCATCACTGTTTTGCCCTTGGAAGAACAAGAGCTTTCGCCCACAGCCGATGTGACCGGTCAGTTGCAAAATCTGCTGGTAAACGGCGCTAATGTCCTTTGGATTCAATCCCTTTCCTTCGGTCCGGCCCAAGTTATTGGCACGGTGCGGGCGCTGGGCGTCTGGGATTCCGTCATCGTGGGCAGCGTCAACTGGGGCATGAACCAGGATGTGATCAATATCCTGGGCGAAAACTCGGCTTTGGCTGAAGGGTATTACGGTGTGTTCCCCTCCTTGTGGTGGAATGACACGGATGATGCCAACGTTCAGGAAATGATCGCTTCCTTTGAGGCTGGCGGCTATCCTGACAGCGAAAAGGGCGTCGGCTATATGTTGAGCTACGGCTCGGTGTATGCTGTGTCCCAGATCATCGAACACGCGATTAACCGGGATGGGTTTGAGAACCTGAGCGGCGCGACTTTCTTTGATGCCATGAAAGATTTGGGCACGGTCAGCGCGTTTGGTTTCTACGAACTAGACGTTCGTGATGGAAATCGGGCGCCGCGCGAGGCTCAGATTCGCCAGGCGCAAATGGTGGATGGCGCCATTCAGTTTGTGATGGTGGAAGATTTCTTTGAACTGCCGGATACGCGGCCAACGCCGTAGTTTCAGTTTTCAGTTTTCAGTTTTCAGTGTTCAGTTTTCAGTTTTCAGTGTTCACCACTGATTACTGATTACTGTTCACTGATTACTGATTACTGACCCACAGCCTATGTTAAAAGTCAACAACATTGAAGTCGTTTACAACGATGTCATCCTGGTTTTACGGGGGGTGACGTTAGCCGTGGCAGAGGGACAGATTGTTTCGCTGCTGGGGGCTAATGGCGCGGGTAAGTCTACCACGCTGAAAGCGATGTCTGGCCTGCTCCACGCCCAGGAAGGGGCGGTGACGCGGGGCAATATCGAGTTTGACGGCGCGCGTATTGACCGGATGGAACCGGATGAGATTGTGCGGCTGGGGATTGTGCAGGTGTTGGAGGGACGGCCGTTGTTCCAGCATCTAACCGTCGAAGAAAATCTGCAAACCGGCTCGTTGTTCCGGCCGTATGGGCTGAACAGCAAAGCGATCAAACAAGACATTGAACAAGTTTACCATTACTTCCCGCTGCTCACGGATTTGCGAAAGCGCACCAGCGGCTATCTATCCGGCGGCGAGCAGCAGATGGTGGTAATTGGCAGGGCGTTGATGGCGCGGCCCAAGTTGATGCTGCTGGATGAGCCATCGTTAGGGCTGGCTCCCCTGTTGGTGCAAAGCATTTTCGGGATAATCCGGCGCATTAACGAGGAATCGGGCGTCTCTATCCTGTTGGTGGAGCAGAACGCCAATGTGGCGCTGCAAACGGCCGGGTATGCTTATGTGATGGAAAACGGCCGTGTCGTCCTCGATGGCACAGCCGAACAACTCAGGCAAAACGCCGACATCAAAGAGTTTTACCTGGGGCTGACTCAGGTGGGCGAGCGCAAGAGTTACCGGGATGTAAAGCATTACAAGCGGCGCAAACGGTGGCTGGGGTAAAGAGAAGGATGAAGGATGAAGGCAGAGGGATGAAAGGGGACGGGTTATGAGCGAGTTGGATCGAAAATTAAAGCGGGTGATTGAGAATGCGTATGAGCGGGCGCCGGCGGTGCGGGCGCGGTTTGAACAGGCAGGCTTGACGCCGGATGACATTCAAGGCGTGGCCGATTTGCCCAAACTGCCCATCCTGCCCAAAGACGAAATCGCGGCCCTGCAGCAGGCCGATCCGCCCTTCGGCGGCATGTTGGCCGTCCCTCTCGAAAAAATCAGCCACATCTTCTTTTCGCCCGGCCCCATTTATGAACCTGCCCCGGAACCGGACGATTCCGCCTGGGATACGGCCGTCGAATGTCTGAAACGAATCGGTTTTACGGCGGGCGACATCGTACTCAACAGCTTTTCCTACCACCTGGTTCCCGCCGGATTTTTGTTTGATGTGGCGCTGCGGCGGCTGGGCTGCATCGTCGTCCCCGGCGGCGTGGGCAACAGCGATCTGCAGCTTAAGATGATGGGAGATTTGGGGGCAACCGGCTATGCCGGCACGCCTAGTTTTCTCATGAGTCTCATGCGCAAGGCAGAGGCCAATGGAGTAGATTTCAAGCAATCATTCAAATTGAAGAAGGCGATTTTCTCCGCCGAACCGCTGCCGCCCAGCTTGCGCCAGGCGTTTGTGCAGAAGTATGGCCTGGCGGTGGGGAATGCGTATGGCACGGCCGAATTTGGTATGCTGGCGTTGAATACGGGCGAAGGCATGGCAATGCAGCTACTGGCTGAGCCGATTGTAGAAGTGGTGGCCCCGGACAGCGGCCAGCCGGTCGGCCCTGGCGAGACGGGCGAAGTGGCAGTGACGAATCTGAGCCGCACCTACCCGCTCATCCGCCTGGGGACGGGGGACATGGCGATGAATGTAGACCCGAATCCGGGGCAAAGCCGCCAGTCGGAACGCGCCATTATCCTGATCGGCCGTTCCGGGGATGCGGTGAAGGTGCGCGGCATGTTCGTTCATCCCAACCAACTCCGTTTTGCCGCCGGGCAGGTTCCCGGCGCAGGCAAAATTCAGGGCGTCGTCACCCGGCCTGATTTGAAGGATATGTTTACGCTGCGGGTGGAGGGGGACGGCCTGGGAGATGAGGCGGCGGCGATGTTGAAGACGGCCGTCACCAACCTGTGCCGCATTCGGGTTGACGCCGTTGAATTTGTGCCTGCCGGAACCATCGCCGACGATGCGCCGGGGATGGTGGATGGGCGAACCTGGGATTAGAACAATCAACAGCTAACAATCAACAACTAACAACTGGTCGCCAACTGCTGACGGATATGAACCATAAAACCATCATCACCGCCGCCCTCACCGGGGTGTTGACGACGCGGCAGCAGTCGCCTGCGATTCCGTACACGCCGGATGAAATCGCCGAAGAGGCCCGGCGCAGCGTGGACGCTGGAGCCAGCATCGTCCACATTCACGCCCGCCAGGATGACGGCCGTCCCGCCTACGACGTGGAAACCTATGCCCGGATTCACCAAGCAGTGCGCGCCCTCTGTCCCCACGTCATCATCAACTACTCCACCGGCGCCATCGGCATAGACCGGGAAACCCGCATCCACCACATCCGCGCCCTGCGGCCAGACATGGCCGCCCTCAACATGGGTTCGATGAACTACGCTATCTACTCCCCCAAGACGAAGCAGTTTTATCATGATCACGTCTTTGCCAACCCGTTTGCCGACATCCGCTTTTATCTGGAAGCGATGAATGAAGCCGGAACCCGGCCGGAGATGGAATGTTTCGATACCGGCCACATTCGCAACGCCGAGCCGTTGATTGATTTGGGCATCCTGCGCCCGCCCTACCAATTCAGCTTGGTGATGGGGGTGCTGGGCGGCATTCCGGCCAGCGCTAAGAATCTGGCGCATCAAGTGGATCAACTGCCGCCGGACTCGCATTGGCAGGTAATCGGCATTGGCCGCTGCCAATGGCGGTTGGCGGCGGCGGCCGTCAGCATGGGCGGCAATGTGCGGGTGGGGCTGGAGGATCATTTGTATCTGCCGGACGGCCGTCTGGCCCAATCCAACGGTGAACTGGCAGCAAAGGCGGCCCAACTGGTTCGGCTGGTCGGCGGCGAACCGGCCACCCCCGCCGAGGCCCGCCAGATTTTGGGGTTGGCAGGGAGACGTGTGGAACATGAATGATGAGTTATTTGAAGATTTGTTGACAAGCGTCCGTGAAGGCGGGGCCATATTACGCGGCGAAAAAGAAGCTTCCCGCACTTTTGTTCTTGACAAGCCGGATGTAAAGCGCATTCGGGAACGTTATCAGCTTTCTCAAACGGAGTTTGCCGCTCTACTCGGCATCAACGTGAAAACGTTACAAAACTGGGAACAAGGCCGGCGCAATCCACGCGGCGCGGCGCGGGTTTTGTTGCAAGTCGCGGCCAAACATCCTGACGCTGTATGGGATGTGGTGGAGCCGGCAATCCAACTTGTTCAAAACTAAAACATATCGTAACTACCAAGCCATCCTCCCGGAGGTTCACGAGTGATTAGCTGTTTACATCAAGCCAACCTCCGGGAGGGTTAGTAGTTACAACATATCTTCTTAACTGGGGGAGAAACCCATGAAAATTGACGTCCTGCTGCTCACCCACGACCTGCGCCAGATGCCGGCGCTGGCCCGCGCCGCCGAAGCCCTCGGCTTTGACGGCCTATGGACGGCCGAAACCCAATCCGACCCCTTCTTGCCCCTGGTTCTGGCCGCCGAACACAGCCGGACGATGAACCTGGGCACCAGCATCGCCGTCACCTTCCCCCGCAGTCCGGCCACATTGGCCTATTTGGCCTGGGATTTGGCGCGGTTGAGTAACGGCCGTTTCATCCTCGGTCTGGGAACGCAGGTGCGGGCGCATAACGAAAGGCGATTTGGCGCTGCCTGGGCCAAACCCGTCCGCAAAATGCGCGAGACTATCGAAGCTATCCGCGCCATCTGGGACAACTGGCAAAACGACGTCCCGCTCAACTACCAGGGAGAATTCTTCAAACTCAACTTGATGCCCCCCTTTTTCAGTAGCGGCCCCTTGCCCACGCCGCCGCCGCCTATTTACATCGCCGCCCTCAATGAAAACATGCTGCGATTGGCCGGTTCTCATTGTGATGGCGTACATCTCCACGCCCTGCACACCGTCAAATACATGCGCGAATTTGCCTTGCCCCACATCGAAGAGGGATTTAAGCGCGGCGGCAAGCGCCGCGCCGACTTTTCCGTCTCCACTGGCCTGTTTGCCATCCCCACCGACAGCCCCAACGCCGCCAAACAAGAGGCGTATGTCCGCCAGCAGATCAGTTTCTACATGAGTACGCCGGCGTATCGGGTGGTGGCCGATTTGCATGGCTGGAATGAACTGGCCTTCCGCTTGAGCAAGATGGCCCGGCGCGGCGAATGGGAACAAATGCCAGACCAAATCTCGGATGAAATCATGGCGGAAATGGCAGTGACCGGAACCTGGGCCGATTTGCCCGGCATCATCCGCGCCAAATATGGCGATTTGTTGGATCGCGTCAGTTACTACCTGCCCTTTGTGCCCGGTGCGGAGGATGAAGGCTGGCAAGCCACGATTGCCGGGTTTAAAAGAAATGCCTAAAGCGACTAAATTGGGAAGTGATTAAAGTGCGGATGGCGTGATTTCTGTTGATTCGGAGCAGGTTGGGTATAATCGCGCCAGATTCAAATTATTTACAGAGGATGAACGCTTTTTCTGCTTTCTGCCCTCTGCTTTCTAAATTCTGTCTTTTCAGGAGTGTATCGTGGAACAAATTCGAGTAACACGCTCATTTGTGGCCGGTGAGGCGATGGGCGAAGTGATTGACGCGGCGTATGAGCTGGGCGGGCCAGTCCGGTGCCGCATGTTTAGCAAGATGCTGCGCACGCAGGATAATGATCATTATCTGGTGCAGGTGGGCGACCAGAAATTTGTGGGTCGAGTGTACCAACAGGGCGACCATCTGGAACGAGAAGAGTCGGATTATTTGTATGAGCTGGAATGGCTGGATTTTTTGCGCCAGCATGAGATTCCGGTGGCGTATCCGATTCGGCGGCAAGACGGCCGTTTCCTGGGCAGCGTCAACGCGCCCGAAGGCAAACGGTATTTTGCCTTGTTCTCCTATGCCGAAGGCCGCCCCATGTCCACTGCCAATGAAGACCAACTATACCGCATGGGTTTGGAAATGGCCCGCGTCCATGTCGTCTCCAACGACTTCCACCCCGAAATTAACCGCCAGCCAATCAATCTGGAATTTCTGGTGGACAAATCGCTGGAACGGGTGCAGAAGTATTGGGCGGAAGGTCGAAACGAGGACATGGAATTGATCCTGGCCTCAGCCCAGGAAGCCAAGTCGGAGCTGGTGGACCTGATTAGCAATCCGCACCATACCAAAGACGGCTGGGGGCCGATTGGGGGCGATTTTCACAACGTCAACACCTTCTTTGACGAAAATGGAGAGCCGGGCTTTTTCAACTTCGATTGGTGCGGCCCCGGCTGGCGCGCTTACGACATCGCCACTTTTTTGCAAAACACCAACCTGATTGAAGGGCCGGAAAAGTACACCGAAGCGTTTTTTGCCGGGTATTACTCGATACGGCCGTTATCCAACAACGAACACGCCGCCATCTCCCCCTTCCTCACCATTCGCCGCGTCTGGCTGACCGGGCTGTTCACCATGGGCGAAGGGCTGGCCGGGCACACCTTCATCGCGCCTGTTTAAGAAAAAGAGTGGTTCAATCTCAGTAGATCAAGATTTTCGCCACGAATGCCACGAATTACACGAAAAACACGTTCTTAATTCGTGAAATTTGTGCAATTCGTGGCAGATTTTGGATCTACTGAATCTCCAAGATTGAACCACTCTCACAAAGGCAACAAAAAATGCCCCTGCCAGGACTCGAACCTGGGCATCTGGCTTCGGAGGCCAGCACTCTATCCTCTGAGTTACAGGGGCGTTACAGCGGGAAATTCTCCCATACCGGAGGGTAAATGTCAAATCGCGCGCGTCAGGATGCCGCCCCTGCATCCTCCTCCAGCCCCACCGCCATCAAGTAACCCCGCGCCCGCTCGGTGAGGGGATATTGGTTGACCAACTGCCAAAAGCGACGGCCGTGATTCCTCTCCAGCAAATGCGCCAATTCGTGCATCACCACATACCGTTCCACCCATTGCGGCATTTCCGCCAGCCGGTGGCTGATGCGGATCGTGCCCCGCGACGGCGTGCAACTGCCAAAGCGCTTGTTCTGGTTTTTGACATACCGGATGGAATGCCAGCGCAGCTTGTTCCCAAAATACTTTCGGTTCAACCGCCGCGCCACCTCTTCCAAATGCGCATCGCTCCGGGGAATAGGCTGCACCCTTTTCTGCAAGCGCCGCTTCAAATTTTCGATGATCGGCGTCAATTCGGCGTCGCTCATGACGGCCGGGGCGCGAATGACCAGGACGCCCTGTTTCAGTTCGGCGCTGACGCTTTTGCGCCGCCGCTGAGTGCGGATGATTTCAATCGGCCAATCTTCATTTTCGTTTTCTGCCATGCCGGAAAGTATATGCGAATGAATTCGCGGCAACAACTGCAAAACCGGCCTGCGCCGGTTAGCATCGCGCCTATTGCTTGTGCTGGACATGCCGTTTATCATTGATGGTAAGAATGATTTAGTTTTGACGAGGAAAAACGATGCTCGATCTTCAAGAAATCCCTACCGCCGCTGTCATCCACATGATCGTCGGCTGGCGGCAGTGGGCCGACGCCGGTTCCATCTCATCCGGCCTGCCCGAATACCTGGTCAATCAGACGAACGCGCGCAAAATCGGCGAAATCAAGCCGGATGGTTTTTACCTGTTCCAGATTCCCGGTACGCATCACTTGCTCCGACCCGCCATCAAGCTCAAGGACGGCCGTCTCCAATTCATAGAGCGCCAAAAAAATGAGTTCTTCTACGTCGGGGATGATAAGCAGGGATTGGTCATTTTTCTGGGTGACGAACCACACATGGGCCTTACTCAATATACCGATGCCCTATTCCAGGCTATCAAACGGCTCAACGTGCAACGCGTGGCCGGTCTCGGCGGTGTTTACGGCCCCGCCCCCTACCAAAAAGATCGGCAAATCTCTTGCATCTACAGCCTGCCTCGTATGCGGGAAGAGTTGACAGGGTACGCCCTTAATTTTTCCAACTACGAGGGCGGCGCCAGCATCGGCTCTCTGCTGGTGGAACGGGCCGAGCAAGAAAATGTGGAATTCGTCATACTTTACGGCTTCGTCCCCGCCTACGATTTCGCCCAATCCATCCTCAACCCGCAGGGAGTGCGCATTGATAATGATTACAAGGCGTGGCTTGATCTGATGCAGCGGCTAAACCACATGCTGAATTTAGGGCTGGATTTGACTGATTTGCAACAGCAAAGCGACGAATTGATCGAAGCGATGGAAATCAAACTGGCGGAACTGGCCGAGCAAAAACCCCAGTTGAATGTCCCCGACTTTTTGGCGCAGTTGGAAAACAATTTTACCGAACGCTCGTTTGTGCCGTTGGATGATGTATGGGAAGCCGGGTTGCGGGATATTTTTGGAGATGAAGAATAAAGGCTACTACTCAGACATCCGATTTCTTGTTATCAAGTAAATAAGCATTATTTTAGACGAGAAATCGGATGTCTTGTCAGGCGCTCATAATCTTTTGGGTTGTCCAAATCTTGTAAAACAGAATTAGAACCCGCCGCGACCAGGCGCAGATCATCCGCATAACGGCGTAACAGCGCGCGCGGGGCCGAGCCGGGCGGGAGCGCCAACAGGTCGGCAAAGTAGCGACGGCCGATCAACACCGGATTGCCCCGCTTTCCCCCAAATTCCGGCGCGATCAATTCCCCTTGCCCCTGCCAATAAGCAATTAGCAAAGCGTTTATCGTCTCCGGCTCCACCATCGGTTGGTCAGCCAGCATCACCAGCACGGCCGTCACCCATTCCGGTAGGGCACGCACGGCTGTTTGCAGCGACGACAACATTTCCCCCGTCTCAAACTGTGGATTATGAACCGTCTCCACCCCTTCCGCCTGGGCGATGGCGGCGACTTGGTTCGCCTCATGGCCGGTGACGACAAGGATGTCGTGAACGGCCGTCCCCTTCACATTCCGCAGCGTTTGCCCCAGCACCGTCGTCTCCCTCCAGGGCAACAACTGCTTCGTCTGTCCCATCCGTTTTGCCTGCCCTGCCGCTAGGACGACGGCCGTCACCTGACGATGCACCTCGCGCACAGGCTGGTTGGTTTTTACCGCGCCAATGACCACTTGCGGGATGTGGGGAGCGGGAAGCGGGGAGCGCAAGACGAGATGGGCGATCTGGCGAGCCGCGTCCAGTTGGGTCGGGGTTTCTACCTTGTTGATGAACGGAATCACCCGCGCCCCTGGCGGAACCCCCTTCAATCCGCCTTCGGGATGGGTGATCAAAGCCGCCACCATCTCCGGCGTCAATTCACAATTCTCAATTGACAATTGACAATTCACAATTTCCGCGATTCTCTCCGGCCGGTGCGCCACCTGCGCCAAACGGCCGTCCAGCGCATCCACCCCCGCCACCGGAATCACCAACGTCGTCTGCGGCGGAATCACCGGCTCGTGGTCAGCCGGCGCCTTAATTGGCCGCATCCGCGAACCGTCCGCCTCCACCAGCACAAAATCCACCTCCGGCCGCGCCAGCAGTTGGCCGGGCAGTTGCGGCGGCACGCCGCGCGCCTTCTCCCCCATCACTTCGCCCACAACCAGGCATTGTCTGAACCGATCTAAGGCAGAAGAAATATTAACGGCAAAGGACGCGGAGAGCGCAAAGCCTTCATTTCCCTCTGCGTCCTCTACAGTAAAACAAACTACTTCCGGCGACAATTTCATCTGCGCCGCAAAAATGCGGGTCGTCGTCGTCGTCACCACCCGCCCCGGCAGCGCATTGGCCAGAGCAAACATGAGCGTCGTCTTGCCGCCGCCGCCCACAATCGCCACCAGGTCAGAAGGCTGAAGGCTGAAGGCAGAAGGCAGAGAGAACCGGATTTCACTCATGCTGTTCGTTCAGCCAAGAAAGAATTGCCTCCAACACGCCGCCGCCAATCGCCAATGCTTTGTCGGAGATGGTGAAGCAAGCGGCGCGGTCGGCGCGGGCGTCCACATCCCCAATTTTGCAACCGCCGGGCACGGCCGTACCCGGCGCAATCAACCCGCGAATCACACCGGCGAATGGGGCGTACACGGCCGTGCTATCCACATCCCCGATCAGTTCCCCGGCGGCAGCCGAATCCCCAATCGCCAATCGCCAATTCACCACACCCGCATTCGGCGCTCGCAGCACCCGCTCCGCCCCTTTGCCCGCCACGATCCCCGGCGTGCCGGTGTTAGGCAGCGCCGCCCCATCCCAAATCACCCGGCCTAAGGTATGGCCGCGCATGGTTTCGATGACGGCGTGGCAATCCACCCCGGCAGTAAACCCCGGCCCCAGGGCGATGACCAACGCCGCCTGCTCCCGGCGCGTGTCAATGTTGCGCTTAGCCATGCGGGCGTCAATGAGGATGGAGAAGGATGAGGAATGAAGGCTGAAGGATGAAAGGTCGGGGGCAACCAGTACCGGGATGTCGCCGGTGTGGGCCAGTTTAAGAGCTTCGGCAGGGGAGTGGGCCAGTTGGGCGTGGAGGTCTTCGATTTGGATGTGGTTTTGCAGGACGGCCGTTGCCAGCGCCACCGTTCGGCGGACGACCAGCGGCTGGGGCAGTTCCAGCGCCATCACCGGAAAACCGGCTTTGTGCAGCCGGTAGGCAACGCCGGTGGCTAAATCGCCGCCGCCGCGCATGAGGACCAAGTGGTTAGAAAATAACATGAGTCAAATTGGGGTTCAAGTTTGCGGAAGACGGCCGTTTCCCGGTCGCGCTGCTTACACTGGTACCTGAACCAGAAGCTATTTTACAACGCCGGTATGTTACAATGCCAATTATGGCTCAAGAACCGGCTTACATGGCTTTGTATCGTCGGGGTGAATTACGAGAGCGGGCCGAAACGGCCGTCACCCGGTTGTCAGACTGTCAGGTTTGCCCGCGTGATTGTCAGGTAGATCGGCTGGCGGATAAAACGGCCGTGTGTCAGAACGGCCGTTACGCCCGCGTTGCCAGTTTTGCGCCCCACTTCGGCGAAGAGGATTGTCTGCGCAGAACGGGCGGCAGCGGCACCATCTTCTTCTCCGGCTGCAATCTGCGTTGTGTTTTTTGCCAGAACTTCGACATCAGCCAGGGTAGGTCGGGCGCGCCGGTATTGCCAGAACAGTTGGCCGAGATGATGCTGCGCTTGCAGGCGATGGGCTGCCATAACATCAATTTCGTCACGCCGGAACACGTCGTGCCCCAAGCGCTCGAAGCTCTGGTCATCGCCGTTGAGCGCGGTCTGCGCCTGCCCATCGTCTACAACACATCCGCCTACGACTCCCTGGACAGTTTGCGCCTGCTGGATGGCGTTGTGGACATTTATATGCCTGACTTCAAGTTTTGGGACAGCGACCTGGCCTTTCGTTACTTGAAAGCCAGAGATTACCCGGAAGTGGCGCGGCAGGCGGTTAAGGAAATGCAGCGACAGGTTGGCCCGCTGCAAATGGATGAACAGGGTGTGGCTCAACGAGGCGTGCTGCTACGCCATCTGGTGATGCCGGGGCATGTACAAGATACGGCGGCTGTCATGCGTTTTCTGGCTGAGGAAGTTTCGCCGGATACTTTTGTCAACCTGATGGCCCAATACTACCCGGCAGGCAAAGTTTCCGCCCAGAAATATCCTGAGCTAAACCAGCGTCTGCATAGGGAAGAGTTCAGCCGGGCCAGGCAGGCAGCTGAAGCGGCCGGTATCCGGCGTTTTGATGAGCGGCGGCGTCACAGGTTATTGTGGATGATGTAACCAGCGAATTGACCGTATCTGGCATGGGAGACGGCCGTTTCCCGCCCAACGACTTACTCACCGGCCGTCGTCTTCATGTTAGCTTACGGTGACGGAAAAAATTCAACCGGGACGCGGATCAAGTCCCGATCCAGGCTGCCATGACCAAAATTGTTGCGCGTGTAGTACAGATAAGCTGTCTTGCCCGTTATCTCGAAGTTGCGCGACTCGCTTTCGGGATCAAGCAAACTGGGATAAAGATGTGAAAGGTCCGAGCCGGGGAATTCAACCGTCCAGGGCAGTTCGATTTCAATAAGCAATTTCCGGCGCGTCCAGTGTACCAGATCATCAGAGAATGAATAGTAAAATCCCCAGACTTCCCGGTCATCCAGCCAATCGGCGCTGATTCCCACCAGCACATAGCGATCCAGGTAGGTGTTATAGGTAATGCTTTCATTCATTGACGCCCCGATATCATCCCACTCAAAGGCCGGGCAAATGTACTTTTCGGGATCATCAATATCATCTGTGTAAGGATCGGCAAATTGACCGGCAAAGGCGCTGCCATCCCAAAATCGCCACGAACCCGGATCAGCCAGATCATCAGTGCGCATCAAACAGACCCATTGTTTCTGGGTTCCATATTCGCTGACGTTGAAAAAGTTGTAGTAGTAACCGTCCTTGCCCTTGACGATGTTGCTGGGGCCGCGAAATCCTTCAGGGCCGGCCCCGGCTTCATAAGGATAGGGAAACCTGGCAACCAGATGGGCAGGGGGCGGCCGCGCCTCGGTATACGTCCGGCCGCCATCGATAGAAACTGCCAGCGTGATCGAATTGTCCCAACAGGGGAAATAATCATTTTGTGGACATTGTCCGGGATGCATATGCCCCTGGTATTCATTGTGAACCAGCGAGTATATGGTCTGACCATCCTCTGTATAAGGCGCTGCCACCCACGCCGCGTCGGTGAACAGAGACGGGTCAGGGTCGTACCTGGAGGACATGATCGGGTCGCAGTTGATTGTCAGGTTATTCAGGTCTGGGCCGATCATGCGATAACTGGTGTCGCTGCTGATGATGGCCTGCGCCTGCCCATCCACATCCCGAAATGCCCGGAAAGGCAGGTCGGGGATATTGTTGGGGGTACATTTGTCGGTTGTCCAATCGAACATGACTTCTTCTTCGCCGACTATCCTGAGTATCGGATTGGGGAATGGATTGGGGGTTGGCATTGGTGTGGGCGTGGCAGGTGGTGTTGGCATGGACGTGGCTGGTGGCGTTTGTGTGGGCAACGCAGCGATGATGGTTGGCGTGGGCGTGGCAGATGGCGGCACGAAAAGGGTGCAACCGATACCGATTGAAAGGAAAACGAGTACAACCAGAATCAGAACAGAGAAAAACCGACGCATAATTTCTCCTTTTTGGGAAGCAGACTAACAAGCGTTTCAGCCGCCGCGCGTCTTGCCTCGCAACACCGCTTTCACCATAATCAACCTTTGCCAATTGCGCCGCGAAAATAAGTCAGAACCCGCAAAGCACGCAACGTATTCCATCGGCTGGGGCTGCCGGTTTTCTCCATCTCAAGAGCGTAAAGAAACCTCGTCCGCGCCAAAATAACAGGCGTAGTTGAGAAACATGCCATTGACGCACACATCGCTCTGTTTAATCGTACCTGCCGGATTGACGCCACCATCCTCCCCTTTTTGATCGCGCAGAATGATGGCGATGGATTCGATGGGTTGGGGATGGTCGGGTGGGAAACTAAGGTGCTTCAAATCCAACAAAGTGTAATGGGTGGAAATCCATTTGGGCTGGTAGAAACCCCGCCCCCAACGGCCGTTTTTATGGCGGGTTTGAAGAAACTGCGCCCCCCATCCTTCGGCCGCGATCCGTTTTCTGAGGACAGGCATTTCCAGACCCAACAAGTCTCGATGTACCTGATATTGGATGGACACATCCCCTTCTAGGAGCCAGTGAATAAGGTGATCTTGAATCATAGGATTTAAGTCAACCGTTACAAAGGATGCTCCTTTAGGTCCGGGACTATAACCACTTTCATCTTCGAGTATTGTTCAAAAAGTGGGCGAAGAACAGAATCATCTCGGTTGCACAATGCTGCTGATTCAATAGAACGCGGGTGAAAACGTTCCATAAGCCGCGCCGAAAAGAAAGCTTGTCCCATCAGATACATCCCTAACCGGCTAGCTTTAGTCTGAACAACAATAATATCTTTATCTTCGATAGGCGCTTCAGATTGCTGTGCAATTCTAAAATCGCCATCCTTAATAATGACCCCATCCAATAGCCGCTGACCATTGTATGGTGTTCTTTTAACAGCAACAAACTCTTCAATGAGCGTTCCCCCAACTTATTGCCAGAACCAACGGGTCATAGGTGTCTCGTGCAAACTCATGTGTAAATACCCCATTAAAATACAGGCATAATTCCCAATGCTTTGCGCCCGCAGTTTCGCCATCACCCGATCCGGCGTCAGCGGAATCTCGTCGAACCAGACGCTGGCAGCGTCATGCCGAGTGACGACAATTTAATCCAGGCCAAGCTGACGATTCAAACCCGCCTCATCCCCGCCGATTGCCGCCAACGGCATAACCATGACCCGATCCGCCAGGGGATACGGCCGTTCCCCCGGATAAATCACAATCAGCCATAAAACGTATCTTCTCAATAAACAGGGGGGACAGAGTTAACGGGGCTCCCCTGTTGGTAAAGGATGAAAAGCTGGAGTCTGTTGTCGGATGAGATCAGTTAAGCTGGGCAAAACAAAAGCGTCAGCTACCCGGTCATAAATG
>JAJRVV010000028.1 GCA_024277135.1 Chloroflexota bacterium
CAGGGCAGATTGCCGCTCACCCTGTCCACGCCCGTTGCCGCCCTCTTGTCGGTCACGGCCGTCAACCAACAGCGGCAGCAAGGCCACATCATCGTAGACACCCGTTCTGCGGCCGAATTTGGCGCGGGGCACATCGCCGGCGCCTACAACGTCCAGCTTGCCAGCGCTGAATTTGAACAGCGCGTCGGCTGGGTGACGCCGCCAGACACACCCATCATTCTGGTGGCCGAAGATGAGGCATCAGCCCAGCGCGCCATCTTCAGCATGGCTTTCGTGGCTCTGGATTCTCGTGTGGTTGGCTATCTTGACGGCGGCATGAGCGCCTGGTTGGACGCGGGCCAGCCCCTGGCGACTGTGCCGCAAATAGACATCCATTCGCTGGCACAAAAGTTGTCCGGCAATGGCTTAAAGGTGTTGGATGTACGCGATGACGAAGAGTGGGATGAGGGGCACATTGAGACGGCCGTTCACATGAATTTCAAGCTGATGCAGACCGACCTGGGTTCGTTAACATTGCCGCCAGAAGACCACATCGCCGTCGTCTGCGGCGGTGGGATGCGCTCCAGCACCGCCAGCAGCATCTTGAAGATGAACGGCTATCCACACATTTACAACGTCACCGGCGGGATGGACGCCTGGCGCGCCGCCCGCCTGCCCATGATAGACGGCGACGGCATTGTTTGCACGTATGGCGGTTGATCAAGGGAACGCCACTCTGACCCTGGCCGAAACGGCCCGGGCACGGCATTATGGCTATGCGTTGTTCGGCTGGTTGTTCCAGGAAGGGGTAACGGCCGTCCTCCTCCCCTACATCCAGGCCATCCCAGAATTAGCCGCTGCTTACCCTGACTCGCCTGATTTTGACGAAGCGGCGGCTTTTGATGAAGCCGCCGCCGAACATCACCAGTTATTTGGCTTTAACCTGTTCCCCTACGAGAGTATTTTTCTGGACAGCGCCGGTCTGCTGGGGGGAGTGGTGACGGAGCGAGTGGCGGCGCGATACAGGCAAATAGGGTATGTGGCGGACACGGCCGTCGCCAGCCCCGACCACACCACAATTCCTGAAGGCTCACTGAGGAGCAGCATACAGGCTGACCTGCCAATTCGTCCCTTTCAACGCTAATGCGCCCACATAACCGGCTGCCGGTTGGAAGGATTGCAGCGTCCACTCGGCGGCTGCGGCCGTATCTCCCTTGATTTGTCGAAACCGGACCGGCTGGCCCGGCAACAGCGTCACCGCAAACGCCCGCAGCGGATAAGACAGCCCCTCTCCCACCGCCTTGATAAACGCCTCTTTGCGCGTCCAGCAGTTGAAAAAGCATATCGGTTTTCGATCGGGCGGCATGGTGAGGTAGTCGGCATATTCTATCGCCGAAAAGGAGCGGTGGGCCACAGCATCCATGTCGGATAACGGCCGTATCCACTCCACATCCACCCCCAATGCCGCCCCCCGGCAAAAGCCAATCAGCGCCACATCCTGCGCATGAGAGACGTTAAATTGCACATCGGCGTCTCCCGCCAACGCCGGCTTGCCCTGCGCTGCATAGCGGAAGTGGATTTCCGCTGGCGTCATATCCAGGTAGCCAGCCAGCAGTTGGCGCAACTGGCCGCGAGCTACGATATACCGCCGCCGATCCCGATCAAAGTAAAAGCGTTCCGCCCGCGCCAATTCATCAAGCGACAAGGTGGATTGGTATGCCGCCAGCGCCGCCTCCGGCTGATGGAGCCAGACATGCCAGATATGCACTTCGTTCAGAGGTAACGGGGGATTGGCCGCGCGCCCCCAGATGGTTTCAAGCATGTGACTGGTTGAGTTTGGCCTGCACGGCCGTTAAAATCTGTTGCGTGGCTCGCGCCATCGTCAATTCCGTCGTCACCGCTTCATGCGCTTTGGCCGCGATACGCTGCCGCGCTTCGTCTTGTTCCAGATAATGGCAAATCGTATCCGCCATCTCGGTAAACGGAACCGATACAAAATGTTCACCGGGAACCAGTGGAATATGGGCGTATGTCGGCTCCGAAACGACCATCACTTTGTTGGCTGAAGCCAGATAAAAGCGCATGGAGTGATTGTCCCATTCCCGCCGCAGCAGATTGACTGTGATTTTGGTGCGGTTCAACAATTCGGTGCGGACTTCGCCAAACACGTAAGGATGCTCAACGCCGTCAATGACCATCATTTCCACCCCGCGCCGGGACAATTCTGCGCGCAGTTTTCGCAAATACTTTCCCCGCCGGTTGGTACCGATTTTACCCAGCCACAGCACCGGAATATCTCGTTTTAACCCCAAATCGCGGCCTATGACTTCATGATAACCATAAAATCCAGTCATGGCGTCGAACCCATCCTGCCGCAAATAATCAGTGATCCATTGGGAACCAACCACCACCAAAGAGGGGATTTTGGCCCGTTTTAGCCACATTAAATCCCCGTAATAGCGAAACCGAAGCCCCATTTTCAGCAAAGATTGACCTTTAGCGAACGGCCGTAACACCCCATCCTCATGCCGCCGAAATGCCAGCCGCTCCACCTGGGTGCGTACCCCGCTCAACCAGCGAGTGAGCCAACGAGGAATCACCGGCGCCGGGAACTGTTCCGTCATCCACAGCACAAAGAACTGGTTCCCTTTTTGCACCTGGTCAATCACCGGAACCAGACTGCCATAGGGTCCAAACGCCAGCGTCAGGTCTAAAGATTCGGGGAACGGCCGATCAAAAGGAACGTGCGTGACCTGGCAGCCCAACTGGCGCAGCATATCGCCCACATTGGCTACGTTGCCCGATTGTTTCCCCCAATAAATTAGTCCAACCTTAAATGAAAAGGGCTTGGTCATATGCTTAATAGTACCCAAAGATACTTCATTCGGGTAGGAGATGTCCTTTTCAGGATGATGGTCGTGCAAAATCCCTCCCCCTTTTCCTCGCACCACCGGCAGCTAACGCCTATGGCAAAGCATAAATCTCAACGCCATTCTCTGAAAAAATCAGCGAGGCTTCTGTTGACGCCAAATCCGTTATCAACTGGTGGGCTGCCGTCATGTAATCAACCAGGCTTTCGTTATGAGATTCCCAATTAATAAAAAAATCAAAGGCGGGATGGGAAAGAACAACATGCGTCACGCCCCTGACTTGTAAATCCGCCAAAAAATCCACCGGAGCAGCATAATCAGCATACTCAATAATCCCCTGAGAAATCGGATCCCCCCACAGGTATTCCCGGTTCAGGTAATACGTTCGATCTTCAGGGAAAATCAGCAATTTTGAGGTTGGCGGCAGTTGCGAATTGGCAAAGGCATAGGCCGGATACATGTAAAATCGCCGGGCCAGATACGTTTGCCTCTCTGTCCTGCCTAACGCCACCGCCAACTCGGCCGGTTGGGTTTGGATGGTTTGGCCGATGCTCAAAATCGTGCCAGCCAACAAAAACAGGTAGAGCCAGGACGGCCGTACCGAAAACGACAAAACCCGAAGGCCATAACCCGCCATTCCCCAAACAATAACCAGAAAAACAGGATAAACCGGGAGCAGATAACGGGACTGCGGGCTTTTCGTCACCAGCCAACTCAATCCAATCAGCGCCGGATAAGCCAGCAGCATTTTCCAATTCAATGATAAGCGGGGAATCCGTGGTAAGCTGCCCAGATAAATCACGCCGCCCAGTAGGACGGCCGTCCGCATCCAACCCGGCAATTGCAGCCCCCGCCCCAACTGGCTCAAGCGAAATCGCTCATTGGCGGCCGCCGTCCAAAAATCTCCGCCAAAATAATCAAACAAAAAGGGGAAAAAGGGATTGCCCACCTGCACCCAATTTTTCAGATACCACAAACCGCTCACCAGAACCAGCGGCACGCCAAACCTCAACCACGTTTTCCAAACAGGCTGCCAACCCTTTTGATAGGATTTCAAAGACAAAGCCAACACCAGCATGGACAGCGCGATCACCGGGAAAACGGCCGTCACCTTAACAGAAGCTGCAAAACCCGTCATGATACCGGCTAAGATCAACCAGCCAGGAACTGGTTCAGCCTGCCATCTCGCCAGGGCCAGCAGCGCCAGCGTAGCATAAAGCAGCAACCCCAGATCATTCATGGGCCAAGTCGCCTCTTGCCGCACCAGGGGCAGCAGCCAAAAACTCAACCCTGCCAAAACTGACCATTCCCCAGGCAGTAGTTGCCGGGCCAGCAAATAGGTAGCCAACATCGCCAAAACGCCCGCGCTCCAATGCGCCAGTTGGGCAACCTCCGGCCAACCGGCCATCAATCCTGGCACAAACAAAAGGTTGAACCCCATCGGATAATTAGAAAAAGGGATAGAAGGGATCGGCGCGATACGCCCCTGGTTAACCCAGGTCTGGATGGTGGGCAAATGGTACATCAACCCGTCCCAGGCCATGCCGGCCCCGATGGGCGGGGCCAGCGCCAACAGCGCCAACAAACCAATCAACCCTGCCGCTGCCAAAACGGCCGCTGCCCGCGCCCACAAACGCGGCCGTCTGATTGGCGGCGCTAACTTAAATCCGACCCAACTCCCTACCAACGCCAGACTTCCCAGCAATGTCCAAACCGGCGCCGGCCGCAGCCAACCCGCCAGCCCCAGGCCGAAGAAGATGAGCGAAATGCCCACCCAGCCCACGGCCGTTTGCCAGACAAATTGTTGCAGACGGCCGTCAAACGACCATCCAGCAGCATAAACAATCAAACGTCCCAGTCCCAGACCAGCCGCCCATAAAACCAACGCTATCAGAATGGCTAACATCAAATGTTTTGGGAGGAAAGCGCCTGCTTCAAACCAGCGTCGCCATGAGCCGTTGGGCTTTGCGCGCCCGGATTTCCGCCGCGTAGGTGACAGCCGCGCGTATAATCTGGCAAATAGTATGAATGTGTCCGGGGCCAACGGCCGTGCCCGTGGGCACGCCCATCGTCTCTTCCACCACCTTCGCCGTTTCCGGCAAATCTCGATTCGTCGTCGGATCGGAACGATACGGCTCCAGCCGGTGACAGCCGGGGTAAAAATAGCGACGGGCCAGCACATTCTCCGCCACCAACACCTCCACCAACTCATCCCGGCTGATGCCTGCCATACTTTCATTCACATTCAAAATCACATATTGAAAATTATTCTGCTCCGCCTCATCATATTCAATCACCGAAATACCCGGCACATCTGCCAACTCCCGACCATACTGCTGGTAATGCCGGAAGTTAGTGGCGATAAACGTATCTACGCTGCCCAATGAGGTCAATCCCATCGCCGCCGCCGCCTCATTCATCTTGCCGTTCGTGCCCTCATAAGCCACAAAATCATTCTCCACAAAGCCGAAATTCCGCATGGAGCGGACGCGAGCCGCCACTCCATCATCATTGGTCGCCACCGCCCCTCCTTCCAACGTGTTGAAAAACTTGGTGGCGTGGAAACTGAACACTTCCGCATTGCCAAAATTGCCGATCATACGATCGTTATACGAACAGCCAAACGCATGAGCCGCATCAAACAACAACTTCAAATTATGCCGGTCGGCAATCGCTTGCAAGCCATCAATATCACAGGGCTGGCCCCACAAATGCACCCCCAAAATCCAGCTGGTGTGCGGTGTGATGTGCTTCTCCACACACGCCGGATCCAAGTGATAGGTTCCCGGCTTCACATCACAAAACACCGGCTTGATCCCCAACCATTGCAAAGCATGAGCCGTAGCGATAAACGTCATGGAAGGCACAATCACTTCCCCCGTTAATCCCAACGCTTTGATAGCGATTTCCAGGGCAATTGTGCCATTATTTATTGCCAGAAAATGACGGACGCCCAGCCGCTCTGCCATTCGTCGTTCGAACTCTTTGGCAAAAGGGCCGTTGTTCGTCAACCAACGCCGATCCAGCATAACGCCGATCATCGCCATGAAATAATCCCGGTCGCCGATATTGGGTCGGCCCACATGCAGTTTTTGGGTGAACGCGGGGATGCCGCTGAAGATTGCCAGATTGTCTAACCGGTTTGTGTGCGTCATCGTTCTTTCGAACCTCCACGAACAATTTGAGATCGCAACCTGGGGCTTTTCTGATGCTGCTGGAAAAGATGAGCGTCGTTCTGGTGTGTGGGATGCAAAAAGGGATGTTGCGCCGGAACCCCATTCAGCTTCGATTAAAGTGGATGAATCTTACAAGGACGCTATCGGAACATGGGTAAGGCGATTTTCAAAATCGCCCTACGCGCCAAATTGATGGAGATAGATTGGTTCAATCTTCAAGATTGAACCAAACTTAAACAGACGATGTTTCTGCCAGTGTGGTTTGCAGCAGCCGGGCCAACTCCCCCACATACGGCTCTTTGACGATGTTGTGCGTGCCTTGAATGATATGCGTGATCAAACGGCCGTCTGTCAACATCTCCCATCCGGACGGCCGATCAGATGGTTCCATCCCTTTCAATTCGCTGGAGCGGAAAAGGACGACATGCCCGTCATATGGCTGAGGGCGATAGGCCACCAACGCATCCGTATGCGCCTCCCACAAATAGGGGCCAATCAACGATTGCGATACGGTTCGGCCCAACCGAATCAACATCTGACTGCGCCAGATCACCGACTGCTTCTCCACCTGGTGCGTCACCCGCTTTACAGCCTTATTCGTAAAGCCACGAACCGAAGCCATTTTTTCAGTCTGACTTTTACCCAAAAATCGCGCCCATCGTCCCTTTTCCGATTGAGGCGCGTCATTGTTCTGAACACGGCCGTTTTCTCCAGGTAGCATCGTGTCCGTCGGCAGCTCCAACAAATGGCGTTCACGGGCCATCATCGGGTCCAACGTATCCAGCAAAGCCACCAACGCCACTTCCTGCCCAACGGCCGTCAACTGCCGCGCCATCTCATAGGCAACCTCGCCCCCCATGGAAAAACCGCCCAGCGAATACGGCCCCTCCGGCTGCGCGGCGCGCATCGCTTTGATGTAGCAGGTTGCCATGGCCGGGATGTCGCGGAACGGCCGTTGCCGGCCATCCACCCCTCGCGCCTGCAAACCATAAAACGGCTGATCCGGCCCCATGTAGCGGGTCAGGTCATAAAAATTCATTACATTCCCCAGGCCGCCATGCACGCAGAAAAACGGCCGTTTATTCCCCTTCGGCTGAATGGGAACCAACGGCGTCCATTCCCGACCAGCAGTGAGGGTAAGGTTGGCAGATGAGTTTACAATCGTCTCCCCCGCCCGTCCCCCATCCACCCCATACGCCGTTTGCAACATCTCCGCCAGATCCGCCACCGTCGGCGTTTCAAACAGCGTTGCCAGCGACAACTACACGCCAAACAGCTTCTTGATACGAGTAAACAGTCGCGCTGCGATCAGCGAATGGCCGCCCAACTCAAAAAAGTCATCGTCTATGCCCACCTGGTCAATCCCCAACAACTCCTGCCACACCTGCGCCAGTCGCTCCTCCACCCCATTGCGCGGCGCGGCAAACACACTTTGCAACTCCGGCCGCGCCAGCTTAAAGCCGCCGTCTGCCGCTTCATTTGCCCGGTTCGCCTGGCCGATGAGCGCGTCCAAATCCAGCGAGGTGACAAACAGTTGCGGCGGCGTCTCGCCCGCCAACACCCGCGCCAGCGCCCGCGCCCCCTCTTCCGGTAAAATGCCGTCCGTCAAGCCCAGTTTGAGCAGGCTAGATTCGGTAGTTTGGATGACGGCCGTCGCCGTCCCATCCACCCGCATCTCAGCCGCCGCCACCCGTTTCAACGTAAACCCTTCAATTTCCACCAACACCTGCCCCGCCCCATCCGTCACCATCACGTCAAATTGAGGTAATTCTGGCGTACTCTTTGGATGTAGGCGTACATAACTGGCTACACGAATTGCCAGTGGCGCAAAAACACGCACCCGCCGGTACGACCACGGTACGTAAAAATCCTCGCCATCTGCATAACCAGGCAGCAATGGCAGCCCAAAACTGGTCGCCAAATCCATCAGCGCCGGATGCAGGGTAAAGGTCGCCAGATCGTCGGCGTAGTCAGGCAGAAGTTCCAGCCGGGCCAGCGCCTCCCCATCTCCCAGGCAAACCTGACGCAGATTCTTCCAGCGCGGGCCAAAATCAAGGAACCGCTCCTGTTGCGTCGCCTGCTCGCCGGGGGCGAAGCGGGTTTCCCCCCGGTCACAACGAGCGGCGATAGCGGCCAAATCGAGCGGTTCAGGGCGCGCGGCCGTCACCTCTCCCATCGTCGCCCGCGCATGTTCCACCCACCCCGCGCTAGAGCGGCTAGACACCGTAAAGGCAAAACCATCCCAATCCGCCGCCAACTTCACCTGCACATCCCTCCGCCTCCCCTCCGACGCGGCCAACGGCGACACGAAAAACAAATCCCGAATCTCAACTGAACAGTGATTACTGCCCACCGAATACCGATCACTGCCCACTGAACAGTGAAACGCCGCCCGCGCCATCTCCAGATACCCCGTCCCCGGAACCAGCGCCGCCCCACCCCTGAGGCGGTGTTCGGCCAACAGCCAGTGCGAATCCACGCCGTAGCGGGGCGTGAAAATCTGCTCACGGCCGTCCGCCAGCGCCAATTTTTCCAGCAATGGATGATCCACCGGGTCGCCAGGCAGGTCTTCATTCGCCGCCAGCCCTAAACGCACCGCCGCTGCCGCCGCCATCCCCACCCGCTGCCACACGCCCCAGTTTAGGGTGATGAGTCGGGTCCGGCTTGCCAATCCTTCAAATTCGCTACACGAAAAAGCATTCAGAAACTCATTCGCCGCCACGTAATCCACCTGCCCTGCCGGACCGATGGCGGCGCTGGTAGAACCAAACAACACCATGAAATCGGGCGGGTCGTCGGCCAGCAGTTCCGCCAGCAAAAACGCGCCGCGCACCTTCGGTCCCAGCACCGCCTCCGCGTCCAACGGCGATTTGAGCTGAATCGGCCCATCGCGCAGCGTCCCGGCAGCGTGAATGACGCCGTCAATTCGGCCAAACCGCGCCCGCGCCGCCGCTATCGCCGCCGCCATCTGCTCCCGGCTGGTCACATCCGCCCGCAGAACAGTTGGCACTGTTCGGTAGTCAGTATTCAGTGAGGGATCAGCCACCGAATACTGACCGCTGTCCACTGAATACCGGCTACGGCTCACCGCCACCACATTCACCCCCGCCGCCGCCAGATGGTCGGCCAGCGCGCTGCCAATGCCGCCTGTTCCACCGGTGACGAGAACGGTCGCGCCAGGACAGATGGGGAACGTCTCCGGCCTAGAAAATTGCCTACGCGAAAATTCACGCCGGTAACGACCGTCTTCCCGCCAGGCGAACACCCCATTTTCGGCGACGGCCGTTTCCGCCGCCAACTTCTCCGCCAATCCAGCCACATCGTCCACCGCCACATCCACCAGGGCGCAGGTGATGTCCGGGTATTCGCGGGGGATGACCAGACAGGGGCCGAGCAGGGTCGCTTTTTCGGGATAGCGCACCGGCTCATCGTGGACGGCATACACGCCATTGGCGACGGCCGTCACATGCAGCGGCGCCGGCAAATCCATCTCGCCCAACGCCTGCGCCAGGAACAACAGGCTGTAAAAACCCAGGTCTTGATTGCGGTAAAACGCCCGCAGCCCGGTTTCACCGGGCAGACGATGGTTCAGCAGCCACAAGTGCAGCACGCGGGAAGGCAGCAGCCCCCGCCCGGCCAGCGCCGCCATCAAAGCGCCATAATCCACGCGGGCGCGCGGGTTGATTTCGTAAGCATAGTCACCCATCCGCCGAAATCGTTCACCGGGCGTGACGATTACAGCCCGTTGACCGTTAACTGTTAACTGTTGACTGTTAATTGTTGATCGAACGGCCGCCCCCACCCCCAACTCATCAGCAAAAATAAGCCAGGAATGACTGCCGGTTTCAGCATTTGCCGGTAAATTCGCCTGCTCCCAGACCGGCGCATAAAACCAATCGTCCATGTTCGGCAGTTTCGCCAGCGGCGGCGGCCCCGCTTCCGCGCCAGAGAAAAGCGTCGTCCCCGGCTCAATCCAATATCTCTGCCGCTCAAACGGGTACGTGGGCAGCGGGATACGATGGCGCGTCTCCCGCTCATAAAATCCGGCCCAATCCACCGTCGCTCCCGCCAGCCACAGCCGCCCCAGCGTCGTCAGGGCAAACTGTAAATCGGGCGCGTCTCTTTGGGACGCCTGCTCTTTGGGATGGCGCAGGGAGGCCAGGATGGTCTGGCTGCGCTGCCGCGCCGGGTGCATCCAGGCCAGCGAACTAAGCGTCGTTCCCGGCCCCACTTCCAGGAAGATGCGGTGGGGCTGGCCGTCCATGAGGCGGCCCAAGCCGTCGGCAAAGCGGACGGTGTGGCGCAGATGGCGCACCCAGTAGTCAGGCGTGGTCACTTCGTCGGGGCGCGCCCAATCGCCGGTGACGTTGGCGATGTACGGGATTTGCGGCGGATGGAAGCGGATGGTTTGCAGTCGCCGCCGGAATTCTTCGAGGATGGGGTCAAGCATAGCGGAATGGGCGGCGACGTTGATTTTGATGCGCCGATATTCGATGGCCTGCTCGTCCAGCACGGCCGTCATCCGCTCTATCTCCTCTGCTTTACCCGACACCACGCACAACTCCGGCGCGTTGATGACGGCGATGTCCAGCCCGCCTGCCAGCAACGACCGTACCACATCTTCCGCCGCCGACACGCTGAGCATGGCCCCATCGGGCAAGGTTTCAAACAGTTGGCCGCGCCAGGCCACGATTTTGAGGGCGTCGGCCAGCGACAACACCCCGGCCAAACAGGCGGCAGTGTATTCGCCCATGCTGTGGCCGGTCATCGCCGCCGGTTGCACGCCCCACGACTGCCACAATCGGGCCAGGGCGTATTCGATGATGAAGATGGCGGGCAGGTTGAGAGACGGCCGTTGCAGTAGTCTGGCCGCCGCTTCTTCCTGCCCCGGTTCGGGGAACATAAGCGGGCGCAAATCTTCGTCCAACTGGCCGCGCAAAAGAGCCAGACATTCATCCACAATCTGCCGCGCCAACGGTTCGCTTTCAACCAAATCCCGCCCCATGTTAGGATACTGCGCCCCGCCGCCGGGGAACATGAACACCACATCGGGGGCGGCATCGCCGGGGTTGGCGGTGAAGAGCCGCCTTTTCGGTTTCTCCGTCAGGACGTGAATGGCGTCTTCGACATCGCAGACGGCGACGGCGCGGCGGTGAGGCATCTGCGCCCGCCCCACCTGCAAGGTGTAAGCGGCGTCGGCCAGGTTGACGGCCGGGTTCCGGCGCAGGAAATCGGCAAAATTGGCGGTCACGCTGTCCAACGCGGCGGCAGTTTTGGCGGAGAAGAGCAGGAGTTGGGACGGCCGTGACCCGCTCGACGGCTCCAGTTCCGGCGCTTCTTCCAGGACGATGTGGGCGTTGGTTCCCCCCACTCCCAGCGAACTGATCCCGGCCCGGCGCGGCGCGGCCCCTTGGGGCCACTCCCGCCGTTCAGCGTTGACGAAGAAGGGGCTGTTCTCGAAATCAATCATCGGATTCGGCTTCTCGAAGTTGAGGCTGGCCGGGATTTGCCGATGTTTGAGCGATTCCACCACTTTGATGAAGCCGGCCACGCCGGCGGCCGTGTCCAGGTGGCCGATGTTCGTCTTAGCGGAGCCGATGGCGCAAAAGCCGTTTTGGTCGGCTCCGGCGGCGCGGAACGCCTGCGTCAGCGCCGTCACTTCGATGGGGTCGCCGATGCGGGTTCCCGTACCGTGCGTCTCCACATAGCTGATGCTTTCCGGCGGCACGTTGGCGATGGCGATGGCTTCGGCGATGGCCGCCGCCTGCCCATCCACGCTGGGGGCCAGGTAGTTGACCTTGCCCGCGCCGTCATTGTTGACGGCCGATCCGCGAATGACGGCGCGAATCATGTCTCCGTCTCGGATGGCGTCTTCCAACCGCCGCAGCGCCACGACGCCGACGCCGCTGCCAAACCGGGCGCCTTCAGAGCGGTGGTCGAATGAGCGGCAGTGGCCATCAGGGGAAACAATTTCGCCTTCGTGATAGAGATAGCCCTGCCGGTGCGGCAGTTCGATGGTGACGCCGCCCGCCAACGCCATGTCGCACTCACCGTTGAGCAAACTTTGCCCGGCCAGGTGAATGGCGACCAGGGAGGTAGAGCAGGCGGTCTGTACGTTGACGCTGGGGCCTTTCAAATCAAAGAGATAGGAGACGCGGGTGGTGAGGAAATCTTTGTCGTTGCCGGTATGCCGCAGCAGGAAGAGGCCGATAGACTGCACCAATTCGGGATTGGTGAGCAAATTGTAGGGCATGTAGGCGTTGTGACCGGAACCGCCGAAGACGCCGACACGGCCGTCAAACCGGGCCGGGTCATATCCCGCCTGTTCCAACGCCCCCCAGGCCACTTCCAGAAAATGGCGGTGCTGCGGATCCATGATGGCGGCGTCGCGGGGGCCGAAGCCGAAGAAAGCGGCGTCGAACCATTCCATTTTGTCCAGGGGCGCGCCGGATTTAACGTAGTGGGGGTGGCGCAACAGCGATTCGGGGACGCCGGCGGCGCGCAGTTCCTCATCGGTGTAAGTAACGAGGGATTCCACGCCATCACGCAGGTTTTGCCAGTATTGTTCGATGTTTGACGCGCCGGGGAAACGGCCGTCCATGCCGATGACGGCGATTTCGGCGCCGTCGAGAGAGTTAAGTAAAATTTCGTTGGTCACAATAAATCAAAAAAATAATGAATTGTGAATAATTAATTGTGGATTATGAATGAGCGCCTTCATTCACAATCCACAATTCACAATTCATTATTAATTATTTTCTTCTCCGGTTTTTCATTCTGCTCCGGCGGGCGGCGGCGCGATCCAGGCTGGCGGCGACGGCCATACCCTGCCGGGGCGAGCCATTCGTACCGCCCTGGCTCAGATAATTACTCAGGGTGCGGACGGTGGGGAAGCGGAACATATCGGTGATGGCGATCTCCCGGTCAATCATCTGACGCAGGCGGCGGTGCGCCTGAACGGCGAGCAAGGAGTGGCCGCCCAGGTCAAAGAAGTTGTCGCTGAGTCCCACTTGGGGGACGTTAAGCAATCCTTTCCAAATGTCGGCGATGGTTTGTTCCAGGTCGTTGGTCGGCGGCTGGTAGACGGCCGTCGACTCCGGCGCAACTTCATCCGGCGCGGGCAGCGCCTTACGATCCGTCTTTTTGTTAGGCGTGAGCGGGAAGGCATCCATCGGGATGAAATGGGCGGGGAGCATGAAATCGGGCAGGTAAGCTCTGAGATGCTGACGCAGCTCTGCGGCAATGACAGTTTGGCCAGGCTGGGGAATGAGGTAAGCCGCCAGCCGTTTGTCGCCGGGCGTGTCTTCCCGCGCCGTTACCACCGCCTCGCGCACGGCCGTATGCTGCTGCAATAAGGTTTCAATTTCACCCAATTCAATCCGATAGCCGCGAATTTTCACCTGGAAGTCGGCGCGGCCCAAGAACTCGATACGGCCGTCCGGCAGGTAACGGGCCAAATCGCCGGTGCGGTACATGCGTGCGCCCGGTTTTTGCCGGAAAGGGTCAGGCAAAAATCGCGCTTCATTCAAATCGGATCGGTTGTGGTAGCCGCGCACCACCCCATCACCGCCAATATGCAATTCGCCGGGCAACCCGGTGGGGACGGGCTGACCATGCGCATCCAACAAATAAATGGTGGTGTTGGCGATGGGACGGCCGATAGAAATGCTTGTCTCCTCTCCGGCCAATTGGTGAGTGGATGACCAAATAGTCGTTTCCGTGGGGCCGTACATATTCAACACACACCTATCCGTCAGCATCGCCTGCATTTCCTGGGCCAGCGCCGCCGGAAACGCCTCGCCGCCGACCAGCCACACATCCAACTGGCTGTAAACAGAGCGGTTGGCCTCGTCGATCAACAGCATGGAAGCCATTGAAGGAGTGCATTGGAAATGAGTGGCATGATGCCGCTGAATGAGGGCGGGGATGGAATAATCCCTCAAGGTAGCGTCCGGCTGGGACATGTCTAAAACTTGTTTCAAGGAAGGCAACTGAGCCAGCACTTGTGCCGACGGCACGCCATAATCAATCAAACAGGCGATTTCATCCACTTCAATCGCCTTGAGCTTATTGACCATTTTTATGGCCGTTTGGGGAGCGCCAAACAGACCGCTGCTCTCAAAGTAACGCTCAAAGGCGAAGTCGAGGACGGCCGTCAAATCCTCTTCCGTCAATTCTTCTGAGTCAAAAATCTCAAAGGGGCTTTGGCCGGTGGCCTGCGCTCGTTCTTTAAAAGTGGGAAAATGCCAGGCCGCCTGGCGCACCAGCGCCATCGCGCTCTTAAGATATTCCGTCATCGGCCCGCGCACAATTTCGCGCACTTCGTCATCATCCTCGCCGATGAAGGTGTGCAGCATAAGCGTGATGTGACCGCTGCCGGGATGGTCCGCCGCCCGCCAGGCGCGGCGGTACAGGGCAATTTTCTCTGCCAGTTCCTCGGCGCTTTGCCCCAACAGATGAGTGAGTACGCTGAACCCGCGTTCGCCCGCCATGCGGAACGTCTCCGGGTTGTTGGCGGCTGTGATCCAGATGGGCAGTTCGGGTTGGATGGGATGAGGCAAGGTCTTAACGGCCACATCCTTGCCCAAATCGTTGGTCATGGTGATGGTTTCACCCCGCCATAACCGCTGTACCGTTTCGATGTCGCGGAACATGATTTCTTTGCGGTCAGCGTAATTGCCGGGGCGAAGGACGAAATCGTTGGGCTGCCAGCCGGCGGCAAAACCGACGCCGACCCGCCCGCGAGACAGGTTGTCCACCAGCGACCACTCTTCGGCGACGCGGATGGGGCTGTGCAAAGGTAACACACAGCTGCCGGCGCGAATGTGAATGCGCTCGGTAACGGCGGCGATGGCGGCGCTGGCGATGGAAGGATTGGGATAGAGACCGCCAAAAGCGTGGAAATGGCGTTCCGGCGTCCACACGGCCGTAAACCCGTTCTGATCGCCGTATTTTGCCCCTTCCAGCAGGAGATGATACTTGTCGGCGACGCCATCTTCGCTCTCGTCGCTGGCAAAGTAGAAGAGGCTGAAATCAATGGGGCGTTCAGCCTGAATGTCGGCAACGGCCGTTTCCGACTGAGAATATCCATCATACATCACCAGCTTAAATCCGCGCGCCAACGACCAGAAAATTTCCAGCGCCGAAATATCAAACGAGAGACTGGTGACCGTGAGCCAGGTTCCCGGCGCATAGTAGGGAATCCGCTCGTCCATCCCAGCGCAGAAGTTGACCACGTTGCCATGCTGCACCATGACCCCTTTGGGTTTACCCGTCGAGCCAGAGGTGTAGATAACATAGGCCAGGTTTTCCGGCATGGCGCGGCTGCGGATATTTGTGGTCGGCTGTCGGGCAATCACGTCCCCATCAGCGTCCATTTGCACCAGTTGCGCCTGGTGCGGCGGCAGCTGCGCCACCAGATCGGATTGGGTGAGCAGTACCGGGACATCGGCATCCAACAGCATAAAGGCGATGCGATCCGCCGGATAGCCGGGGTCAAGCGGCAGGTACGCGCCGCCCGCCTTGAGAATGCCCAGCAGCCCCACGATCAGTTCCAGGGAACGATTCATGTAGACGCCGACGCGGGTTTCCGGCCCGACGCCTAACGCCCGCAGGTGGTAGGCCAACTGGTTGGCGCGCTCATTCAGTTCCCGATAACTGATATGTTGATCGTGGAAAACGACGGCCGTATCCGCCGGAATCCGCCCCGCCTGCATCTCAAACAGATGGTGGATGCACAAATCGTCGGGGTAATCGGCGTCGGTTTCATTCCATTCCACCAGCAGCCGGTATAGTTCGCTTTTGCTGAGATGGGAGATATAAGCCAAAGAACGGCCGTCATCCGCCATGACATTGTACAGAAAGGTCGCCAATTGGGACTGCATGGCGTGGATAGCTTCCGGGGTGTAAACGGCGGTGTCATACACCCAGCAACAATCGGCGCCGTCCGGCGTCGCCAGGATGGCTAATTCGGTTCCTGGTTGGGGTTGGTAGGTCTTCGGGTCATCCACCAGAGCCAGCGTAACCGGCGAAAGGGCACGGTCGTCTCGCTCCTTCAGCCCAGTTAATTGAGGATAACGGAGGAAAACGTCCCGGCAAAAAGTGTGTCGTTTGCCCATTACCTGCGCCACAGCCTGGCTCAAAGACGCCAATGTCTCCCCGGCCTTATCCTGCGGCGACAGGGTGAGTGACAAAGGGACGTGGCCGGCAAACAGCGGCTCATAACCAGTTATCGTCTGTGCCAACGCCGGATGAGTGAAGTTTACGGCAAATTCATACTGGCCGCTGAGCCGGGCCAAAAAGGCGGCCGCTGCCGCAATCAAGGCAGCGCCCAAGGATGGTATGTCTTCTTGCTTGGCGAGGTATTGGCGGACGGGTTCAGGTATGGACTCGACGGCCGTTTCGTATTGGAAGTCATCCGATCGGCGCTGGGCGTAAGGAATCTCCAGTGGCGTCAAATCGACCAATCGGCGCACCCAATACCCCTCCTGGCGGGCGATGGTTTTATGCAGGGAATGCAAGCTCTCGTCACTTGGCTGCGGCAGGCGGCCGCCCCCGGTCACACCCAAACGGACGGCGATGTCCGGCCCGGCGATCATTTCACCGGCCAGCGTCTGCAATTGGGTGATGTGAACGCTGCCCTGGTAAGCGGCAATCACCACGCCGGTTTCGTCGGTTTGCAGGATGGTTCCCGGTTGGGCGGTGGCGGCGTCGTGGTGGACGGCCGTTGCCTTCACCACAAACAGGCCCGTTTCCGCCCGCAGTTTGGGCAGCGCCACCGGATTTGCATACGAACCAAAGTCGAGGGCGCGCACGGTGGCAGCGATTCGGTCGGCGGGTTGGTTCCAATCGAGTACGGCCGTGCCCTGGGGCCGGTGATATTTGCCGAAGTAGGTTTGGCCGGCCAGATTCTGCGGCTGCGGCTGGTTGGTTCCGGCGGCCAGTTCATCTACCAATTGGGCAAAACTCTCGATACCGGCCTGGTAACATTTGACGTTGAGAGTAAAAGCGGTCTCGTCAGAGGTGATGGCAAATAGTTTTTGTTTGAGGATTTCCCCTTTGTCCACTGCGGCCGTCATGGTGTGCCAGGTGACGCCATGCTGTTTTTCCCGGTTCAGCAGCGCCCAGGTGGTGGCGTACAACCCGGCATAGCGAGGCAGCGGCCCGTCATGGAAATTGATCGCCCCTTTTTGTGGCAGAGCCAACACCGCTTCGGGGATGATGGACAAGTTGGTGATGCTAAAGAAGTAGTCGAACGGCCGTTGGCCCAGCACACTGACCAAATCTGCCTGGGGGTCAATCATCGGGATGCCATGCGCCAATGCCCATTCGTGGATGGACATTGCAGCGGCAATAATCCCCTCGATTTTGTGCCCCTTCTCCAAAAGAGTCTGCGAAGCTTGGATAAGGAGAGACTCTTCCCCCATAATAAAACTGCTAAACGTTTCTGCGTTGTTCATTAAATAACCTGCCTGTGTTGTTGTTCCAAGCCCTTCTCTTCTTCTCAAAATCCGGTGTCCCCATCCATATTTTTATCATCCCTTTCTTACAAATCTACTTTCCCGGCAACCGTTTAGACCCGCCAGGTTTCCACTAGAGAGAAATGACGTCATGGCGCAACAAAACCTGGCGGGCCTCCAAAGCTATTTTCATTTAGCCTAACCTTCCTATGATTTTGTTGTAAAATTGCTGAGTTAGATAGTAAACCAAACCACCAAACTAGCAAACATATTAACAGGGTGAAACCCATATGAAATTAGGAAAACAACAACTTTTAGGCATTCTTTTCGTCAACATGGGTACATTGGCGCTTGAGGTAGTGTTGACGCGCATTTTTTCGGTCATGATGTGGTACCACTTCGCTTTCTTGGCGATCTCGCTGGCGTTAATGGGCAGCGCCACCGCCGGTGTTTTGCTCTATTTCTTCCCCAGGTTATCTCAACCGGAAAATGCACAGCGCTGGATGGGGTACACGGCCGTGGCTCTGGCTGTTTCGGTCCCGGTGACGTTCATCCTTTATTTGCAAATCCCATTTGAACCGGTGCTGATGAACCGGGCAGATTGGTTTTCCGGCGGCCAGATTTTCTGGCTGGCGCTGATTTACCTCGACCTGGCAATTCCATTTTTCCTGGCCGGGATCGTCATGTCGCTGGCTTTGTCGGCCTGGTCGGAGCAGGCGGGCCGGGTGTATTGGGCCGATTTGACCGGCGCGTCTTTGGGCTGTTTGGTGAGCATTGCCGCTTTGGAATGGCTGGGCGGCGGCGGCGCATTGTTGGGCATTGGCGTGGTGATGGCAGTGGCCGGGGTGATTTTAACGAATGGCTGGCAACCCAAACGGCCGTTACAAGCAGCTCCAATCTTGGGTCTGCTAGTTGTAGTCGGGGTATTCACCACTAACCAAGTAGAGCCGTGGCTCAAGCTCACCGTCAACAAAGCGGGCGGACAAGAGCCGACGCCGGTCTATGAAAAATGGAACGCCAACTCCCGCGTCACCGTGTACGAACCAAGCGGGTACCCCTTCTTTTGGGCGATTGATCCCGACCATTGGACGCAAACGTTGGAACAGGACATGACCTTCAATCATGCGTTGCTGCTGATTGACGCCGTGGCCGGAACGCCTATCCAGAATTTCAACGGCAATCTGGAACAGGTGGCATTTTTGCGCTGGGATTTGACCTCGTTGGCTTACCATCTGGCCGAACAGCCGAAAACGTTGGTCATTGGGCCGGGCGGCGGCCGGGATGTGCTGTCGGCGCTGGCCTCAGGGTCTCAAGATGTGACGGCCGTCGAGGTGAATCCGGCCGTCATCAATGCGGTGCGGGGGCCGTTTGCCGAGTTTGCCGGCAATCTCTACGAACGGCCGGAGGTGAACGTGCAGGTAGCCGACGCGCGTGGCTTTGTGGAGCGCAGTTCCGAGCAGTACGATGTGATCCAGGCCTCGCTGATTGACACATGGGCCGCGGGCGGTTCCGGCGCATTTGCCTTGTCAGAAAATAGTTTGTACACGCAAGAGGCGTTTGAAACTTATTATCAGCATCTAACCGACCAGGGGATTTTGACCATTTCCCGCTGGTATTTGCCGAAGCGGCCGGCGGAAACACTACGGCTGGTGTCTACCGGACTGGCCGGATGGGAAGCGGCCGGGGCGGCTGACCCCAGCCAGCATGTGGCGGTAGTGGCGCATGACCAAACAGGGGCGCAAACGGAGGGGTTATCCACCACTTTGTTCAAGAAACGGCCGTTCACCCCGGATGAGGTGGCCGATCTACAAACCATCGTGGCCGAGTTAGGCTACACGGTCATTTATGCGCCAGGCTTGGAGCCGCTTGAAGAAGTAGGCCAGTTCATCACCGGTGACCGGCAAACCTTCATTGACCAGTACCCGCTGGACATTTCGCCGGCTACGGATAACCGACCCTTTTTCTTCAACCTGATTTTGTTGGGCGATTTACTGGATCCGGCGCTGAGCGGCAGCGGCGTGTACCGCACCAGTATGGAAGCGATTTACATCTTGTTCGCCGTCATCGGCATCAGCGCCGTTTTTGCCACGCTGTTTATTCTGGCGCCGCTCTGGTTAGGTACGAAACGAGGCAACCTGGCACGGCCGTCGGCCACATTGTTGGGTTACATCGGCGCGTTGGGGCTGGGGTTCATGCTGGTGGAGATTCCCACCATCCAAAAGTTGACTGTCTATCTGGGACGGCCGGTGTATTCGCTGGCGGTGGTGCTGTTTTCGCTGCTGCTGTTCAGCGGGTTGGGCAGTTTGTGGAGCGGCCGTTGGCCTGCGGACAGGATGGCCGCCAACCTGCGAAAATTGTTTGTAGTTTTGGTCGTCGTCCTGATTTTGCACCCCATCATCAGCATTTGGGCGCTAAAGGCTACTCTGGGCTTCTCGTTAACGCTGCGGTTGGTCATCGCCGTGGCGCTACTGTCCATCCTCGGCTTTTTGATGGGGATTCCTTTCCCCACCGGCATCCGTTGGGCGGGACAGAAGCAGACGGCCGTCATCCCCTGGCTGTGGGGGATCAATGGCGTCATGTCGGTGATGGGGGCGGCGTTGGCGACCACGCTGGCGATTCACCTGGGCTTTCAGGTGACTTTGTTTATGGCGGCCGGGGTGTATGCGCTGGCCGGGGTGGCGGTTAGTCGGGAGATGGCATAAAAAAAGCCCCCGGTAAAGGGGACTTTTTTCGCCGTCACACCAGGAGGGATGTGAGACGGCATTCGGGCAATGCAAGGTATGCAGGAGGGGAGTACATTACCCTTGATCTGATCAGTGTGTTCCAGTCGCGTTTCTCTCGTGCCAGTTTGGGGGAGGGAGTTTTCCCACATACCTTATCTAATCAAATCCAACTGTATTATATACGATTTTTTACGTATGTCACCTTAGGAAATGGTTCCTATTCAAAACTTTAATGTATTGATCATCATCATGCCGATACCGACGACGGCGCAAAGCTGACCGACAATCGCCAATTCCCAGGCAACCGGGCGCTACCATCGCAAGTAAAGCCAACTCGTCAGGAGAAAACCAAGCCCAATGCCCAGCGGCCACATGGCCAAAGCAGAAAATCCGGTTAAGCGCGGCCAGACTATGGAAAACAATCCGCTCAAGGCCAGCCCAATGATGAGAGAAAGATAAATGGGTCAGTTCAGCCATATTTTGATTCCGGCGGTTTCCTGGGATTGGTTGGTAAAAATACTCATTAGAAATCTCCAGAGCAAATAGCGAAGAAGAAGCCTGAGCTTTTGCCAAAGCGAAAGCCCAGGCTCTTTTTTGTTAGTTGTTGAGGATAACTGGAAGATACGTGATCAGCCCGCTGCCACCGACTATCAGCACGGCCGTATCCGTCCCCGTCACACTGCTGCTCTGCGAGTCCACCACAGCCGCCACATTATAACTGCCGCCCTGAGGCACGATCACCATCACCGGGATCAGCGCCGTCATCTGCGGCGGCAGGGTAATCTCCGTGATGTTGGCTGTGGCGGCGGCCCCGGCGGCGCCGACGTTCACGGCATAGGTGGTGTTGACGCTGCCGGTATTGGTGATCGCCAGCATGAAGACGGCCGTCGTTGTGTCATTCACCGTCCGCTGGCCCGGCTGCCATGCTACCGCCACCCCTTCCTGGTCGTTAAACGTCAACGCTGTGCTGTCTTCATCGTAGATGGCGGCGTCCGTCTGCGATTGGGCGGCGGCCATCACCGGAACCGTTTGCGCCACGGCAAAGTCCAGACCGGCAACGCTGAGCTGCACCGTCTGCGATTGGCCGGGGTTGAGGGTGACGCTGTTTTGGTCGAATTGGGCGTTGACGGCGATGAAGCCGCTCACCAGCAGGTCGAAGGTGTCGGCTGCGGCGCCGCTGTTCGTCACCTGCACCTGCCAACTGGCGGTGTCGCCGGGGTTGACGGCCGTATCCCCCGACAAGAACGCGATCTGCACCCCGCGATTGGAGAGCGCTACCGTGCCGTTGGCCGTGTCGGCCACGCCGGTTGTCTGCGCCTGCGCCGTCACCGAGACGGGATAGTTGGCCGGCCCGGCCGCCACGTCTGGGGTGATGGCGAGAACCAGGTCGGCGGTGTTGAATGGGCCGGGGGAGAGGGTGACGGCCGTCACCGGCTGCCCGTTGACCAGGAATTGGTAACTCCAACCAGAGGGCACGCTGGCCGACAAGTCGAACGTATCCGCCAGCGACCCCGCGTTTGCCAGCCGCACCGTGAAGGTGACGAGCGAGCCGGGGCCGCCGCCGGCCGTATCCGGCAGCAGCGTCACATCCACTGCCCAGTCGCCCACACCCACCAGCACCGCGCTGGCGCTGTCCACAGCGCCGGAGCCGGTGGCGGCGGCCGTCACGCTAAACCCATGCGGGCCATCACTGCCGGCAACGGCCGTCATCGTCAAAGAGACCGCGCTGTTGGCAGACACAGACGCCTGCGCCGGCGCGGTCACATTCACCAGACCTGTCACGGCCAAATCATACGTCTGGGCTATGTTTTCCAAATTGCTGATGGTGAGCGTGTACGTAACCAGTGTGCCCGGAGCGGCCGTTTGCTGCGGTGGATTGATGGACACATCCACGCCATCTACCACGTTCAAGAAGGCGCTGGCTGGCTCACTGCCGCCGCTGCCGTTTTCGGCGGTGATGGCAAACGTCGCCAGACCGGGGACGGCGGCAGCCGGAACCGTGATCGTCACCGGCAGCTGCGCGTCGCTGTTGGCAGGCACAGCCACAGACGAGGGCAGGGTGACGCCCCAATCGTTGGGCAAACCTGTTTCCGTGAGGGTATAAGTGTCGGCTGTGGCTGCCGGATTAGAGAGGGTGAGGGTGTAGACGGCCGTGCCCCCCACCGCCGCCGTCTGCGTCACCGGTTCAATGCCGATAATGTGGGCCGCGCTGACGTACAACGGCGGCAGCCAAAGATTGTTTTGACCGCTGGACAAAGTATAAACGGCCGTCGTCCCCTCCGCCACTTGCCGCGCCTCGCCCGGCTGCATATTGTCCAACACGCTGTCGAAACTGAACGTCCGCTGCGGCTGGTACCAGTATTGAGTGTAATTCCAACTGTACTGGGGATAATTAGCCAGCGGCGCTTCCGAGAACGTGTTAGTCAACACCGTCACCCCCGTAATCGCCACCGTATGCGTCAGCGCCACCCCATACACGGCAAACGCATTCAACGGCGTTTGGGTGCGGTAGGTGTTGTGAATCTGCCAACTATTCGGTTCATCGGGCGGCGCTGTCAAATCATCATTGATGTTGGTGACGTGGTAGTTGTACTGATTCCACACTGTGCGCGCTTCAGCCCAAACATTGTCATAACCCACCACATAGAAACCGCTGGGATCGCCGGCTAAAATTTCGGCGCGGCCGTCATTATCCACATCCACCACCACCGGGAAATCGGTGCGCGTGATGGAATTGATAAGCGGCTCGTTGAAGATGATTTCCCCATCCGGCCCATTGTAAACGACCAGACCCATGCCATCCCCATTCCAGATCACTTCCCAAATGCCATCCCCATCTAGATCGTGGGCGGCGGCCGATGTGCCTGACGTGGTATCGGTGGCCGCCGCCTGCCACAGCAAGCTGCCATCCGCATTGAGCACGTAAATCGTGCCATTGTTAAACTGCGAGGTGGTGATGATTTCCACTTCGCCATCCCCATCTGTGTCGGCGATGGAAACGCCGCCGGGCGCGCCCACGCCAATGGGCGTTGACCATAACAACGTACCGTCGTGGTTGATAGCGTTGACGAAACCGGAGGAGGTGACGATCAGTTCCGGCTCCGGATCGTTGTCAATGTTGGCGATGGCCGGCGCGCCGCGCAAAGAGCTGATGTCAGAAGTGAGCGGGTACGTCCACTCGATAGTGGGCGTGATCCCCTGGTTGTAATTGAGCAGGTAGATGGTGTCGTCTGAGGGTTGGGCCACCAGAATGTCCAGCCAGCCATCTCCGGTAAGATCGGCCAGGACGGGGGGCAACACCTGATCGTTGAAGTTACTGTATTGGTAGGCGATGGTTCCGTCCGCTTCAAAGATAACCACGCTCGTCTTAGCCGCCACCACGATTTCTGCTTCGTCATCGGCGTCCAGATTGCCGGCGGCCGCGCCGCCGGCCGGGAAGCCGGCCTTGACGGTGTCGGTGAACCAGTAAGGCGTGCCATCGTTGTACAGAGCATAAACGCCATCACTGCTGCTGACGACGATTTCAGCGCCGGGATTGCCATCTAATTCAACCAGAACCGGGGCGTCCGGTTCGCTGCCGACAGCATAGCTCCACAAAAGGGGCGTACCGCCGCCGGTATCGCTGCCATCTCCCTGGAAGAGGTAAAGGTTGCCATCGTTGGAGCTGACGGCGATCTCGACACGGCCGTCGTTGTTGACATCGCCCGCAGCCACGGTGGCGATAACGCCATCGGCGCCCCCTGGCGCTGCATCCCACCATTCAACCATGGGCAAGCCGGGATAGAAGGCGGTGGGGTTGGCTTCAAAGGCGTCCACGCGGGCGCGGTCTACACCCTTGACGCGCAAAACGTGCGCCCCAGCGCCCAGTCCCGTGTAATTCAAGGGCAAGGGGGTGTCGCTGAATGTGTAGGTGAGATCGACGACGCCTTGACTAACGCCATCAATGAAAACCTCGATTTCAGCGTTCGCATTGGGATGGCTGAAGGCGAGCAGGGTGACGGCGCCGCCGGTGAAGCGAAACCAGGCGTTGTCGCCGTTTTGGTAGTAGCTGCCGTTGATGGCCCGGCTGTCGCTGGCTTCGCTCCAGTCGGGACTCATGTCCACCCGGCCGTCTAACAAATAGGTATCGAACGGTTCATACCAACCATCGGCCGCATCCGCGCCGTCCCACACGTCAATGTAGTCGAGGTTGACGCGGCTGTTGGTGGCGCTGATATTCGATGTGCCCAAGAGGGTGATGGAGAGGGTGTGGGTGGCGCTGATGAGGCTGTCGTAGATGAGTTGGCGGTTGTTATCGGCCGCGTCATACAGATCAACCACCCCCTGGCTGCTGCCGTCAATGAAGATTTCGGCTTGGCCGCTGCCTGTGCCCACTGTAAACCCGGGGCTGACCCAACGGCCGTTAAAAGTAAAGCTAATCGTATCGGCGGCCGTGTTGGAGCGGTTGTAGTAGCCGCGGCTGGAACTGCTGCCAGCTATGGCGCTCCAGCTACCGGCCGTTTGGGTGTAAGGCTCGCCATTGTAAAGGATGAGGGGCGAGTCCTCCTCGTAACGGCTGACGCCGCTGAAGTTAGGCGGGCTGTAGAAAGGGGCGCTGCCGGGCGTCGCAAAGGTATCTACCGTGGCATTCCCTCTGTAGCCGCTCACTTGTAAGACGTGCGGCCCGACTCCCAGGCCGTCGAGGGAGAGAGTGCGGCTGATGGCGGTTGGATTGTAGAGGTAGAGGGTGGTAAGGAAACGGCCGTCAATATACAATTTCGCCGTCCCCCCACCGGCATAAGCCAGGGCGCGATAGCTGACCGAATCACCGGTGAAGGGGAACCAGACGGTGGAATTACTACTGCGCGCGTAAGCGCCGTCACTGGCAGCGGCATTGCTCGCTGCGGACCAACTGGGGCTAAAGAACAGCCTCTCCTCGTCGCCCAATTCAGCTTCAAACGCGCCCTCCGCCAACAGAGAACCATCCCAGGTATCAATAAAGTCAAGATTAACGCGGGTATTGCCCGAATTGGGATGCTTGCTGCCCAAAACAGTGACCGTCAAGGTCTGGCTGGCATTGATCAAACCATCATAATAAACGGTGACGATCTCCGTCTGGCGGCGGTACAAATCCACCACCCCCTGGCTGGCGCCGTCAATGAAAATTTCAGCTTCACCGCCGTTAACGCCGCCCACAAAACCAAGCCCGACCCAACTGCCAGAAAAGTCAAAAGCGATTTCGTCGCCGCCGCTGTTGGAACGCAGATAGTAGCCATCGCTGGCGTAAGAACTGCTGATTGCCGTCCAACTGCTGCTGGTTTGGGTGTAGGGTTCGCCATTGTACAAGATCGCCGGCGCATCCTCTTCGTAACGAATGACGCCGGTGGCGGCTGGCGGGGCAAAGAAGGGGGCGCTGCCCGGCGTGGTGAAGGCGTCCATGGTAGCCAGGCCGCGATAGCTGCTGATTTGCAGGACATGGGGGCCTGCGCCCCAACCGTCAAAGGAAAGGGTGCGCGTGGTGATGGTGGGGCTGTACAGATTGAGCGTGGTTTGGAAACGGCCGTCAATGTAAACTTTAGCCCAGCCGCCGTTGCTGTAAGCAATGGCCTGGTAGGTGACAGAATCACCGGTGAAGGGGAACCAGGCGGTAGCGCTGGAGCTGCGGGCGTAACTGCCGCCGCTGGCGGCGCCATTGTTGATGCTCGACCAGCTTGTGCCCAGGAAGACGCGCCCGGCGTCATCCTGTTCAAAGGTACCGTCAGGTAGATTGCTGCCATTCCAAATGTCGAAGAAATCCACGTTGACGCGGCTGTTGCTGGCGTTGGGGTGGCTGTTGCCCAGAACGGTGACGGAGATGGTGTGGCTGGCGCTGATGGGCAGGGTGTAGTAGCGGCTGATGGCCTCATCCTGGCGGCGGTAAAGATCAATTATTTCCTGACTGACGCCATCAATAAAAATTTCGGCCTGGCCGCTGCTTGTGCCGCCAATGAATCCCACCCCCACCCAATTGCTGTTAAAGGTAAAACTGGCGCTGTCACTGGCGCTGTTGCTGCGCGCAAAGCTGCCGCTGCTGGCGCGGCTGTTATTGATGCCGCTCCAACTGCCGCCGTAGATGACGCCGGCCTCGTCGTTTTCAGTGCGGATGATGGCGCTGCCGAGGGTGACGGCCGAAGCGGTTGAATTGTCAATTGTGAATTGTGAATTGTCAATTGTCAATGAGTCACTGATCACTGAATCCTGCTCACTGATTACTGAATACGGCTCACTGTTCACTAAATACTGCCCCGTCTTCACCCACCCCGCTGACTGCGCCGCTGCGGTGGTGGTGGTGGTGAAGATCGTCCCTTCGCGGATTTCGGTCGTAATTTTTGTAGTCACGGTGATGTCGCCGGGAGGGACGATGGTGGGACTGACGCTTTGGAAGATGACGAGGGCTTCGCCGACGGCAAATATGCCCTGTCCGCTCCCATCAGGAATGGGGTCGCCGTTGTCGTCAACCAGGTTGACGGTGACGGTGTACACCCCTTCCTGCCAGCCGGAGGTGTTGAGGCTGGTCAATTCGTAGCTGCGCGGGTTGCCGGCGGCGATGGTCAGGGGAATGCTGCCGGTGTAGCTGATGCCGCCGCTGGAGGCGATGACGGCCGTTTCCGCCACCGCATTCCGGGCCAAATTAGCCACATTACTGACCTCGATGTTGAGGACGGTGGCGCTGACGCCGGTTTCAACGAAGGCGGGTGTGGGGGAGACGGCCGTTAACTGAACAAACCTATCCACCACCCGCAGCGTAGCGTCAGCCTGATCGCTGATCAACTGCTGCACATCCGGCGCTATGGCCACCGCCTCCGCTTGCAAGGTGAACGTGCCCAACGCAGGGCTGCTAATCGGGTAATCATAGCTTTGGCTGCCCCCGGCCGGGATCGTATCGGCGAACGTTTGCGTGCCCGTAGGCAGTTCAATCGTGAAGGCATAGGTGGTCGTTATCGCGCCTAAATTACTGGCGTTGAGGGTAAAGGTGATGGGCTGGCTGGCCAGGGCGGCCGCCACCGTTGGCGTGAAACTTATATCAATGCTGTGTTCGGCGATCTCGCAGATTTCAACATCGAGGTCGCCGACGGCCGCGGCCAGGGCGGTGATGTCGCTGCCGATGTCGGCGATGCTGGTGTGGCTGGCCAGGTCGGCGGCGATGGTTTGCAGGGGAGGGACGGCCGTTAAACCAGGCGACAACGTGTTGGCCCGATTGGCGACCTCTTCAATGGCGGCTACGACCGTATCTCGCAAATAAGGAGCGCAATCACCCGTGGCGCAAGAGGCTTCTAAATCTACCACAGCGTAGGCCAACTCTTCGATGAGCGTAGGCAGCGTATCGTCACCGGGCAAGGCGCAGGATTGCGCGGCGGCAAAAATGGCGCCGCTTTCCGGGCTGACGATTTCCACCGCCGCCATCGTCATGGGGGTGAATTCACCGGCCGCGCTGCGCGCTTCCACAAAGAAAACTGAGCCGGGCACAGAGCCGGTGGTTGTAATCACCAGGTCGGTAGTGAAGCTGGCGGCGGGGGACAGCGCGCCCGAATCCAACGTCGCCGTCGATAGCAGTACAGTGGGGGAAACGACGGCCGTGCTGAAATGATTATCACGCACCGTCACCGTAATGGGGAACGAAGATGCGCTGTTGCCCACATTTTGCAGCGTTAACGGAACCGTGACCAGCTCGCCAGGCGTCGCCATCTGCCGCACCGGATTAACAGTCAGATAGGGGAAAGGCAGGGCGGGCATGGTGAATGCGCCGCTGTCGCTGTCCGTCACGCTGCCATTGGCCTGATCGGCAGCGGTGACGGTGAAAGGATACGCCGCGCCCACCGCCGGCAAGGGGCCATCAGGCGGCACAACGTACAACCCGATGGCCTGCTGCGCCCCGGCAGCCAACGTCACGCTGGTCTGCGCGCCGCTGCCATTGCTCCACACAGCCCAACCGGCGGGCAGTCCGGTCACGGTCAGGTCAAATGTGGCGGCGGCGGTGGCGTCGTTACGCACAATCACGTTGAAGGCGGCTCCAGGCACTTCGGCACGGCCGTCGGCGGCGTGGTTCAGCGTCAGGGGGAATTCATAATCGGAGCCTTGCACCACGCCCATAGGCACAGTCAATAGCGGGTCCGGGGTGACGGCCACGTTCACCGCCTGATTTGCCGCCAGGGTCAGGGGCACAACGGCCGAGGCAAAGAGGTCGGGATATTGGGTGGATTGGACGGTAACAAGCACATTGGCGCTGCCGGGCACAGCTTTGGCCGTCGCGGTGACAACGGCGCTGCCGCCGGGCATAGCCGCCACCGTCCAACCATCAGGCACGCTGACGGTAACGGTGTAGGTGTCGCTGTAGCTGCTGAGCAGGTCAGGTGTGATGAGGACGCCATTGTTGACGACGGCATTGGCGTTGTCGGCGGCGGCGGTAAGGGCGAAGAAGTCGGCTGCGCCGCTGACCGCGACCTGATCGAGATCGCCGCCATCGGACAGGGCCACCCCGCCGGTGTAACCGGCCAAAGCGACGGACTGGGCGTTGACGGCCGTTCCGCCTACGGTGACAGTACCGCTGTCAATATCACTCACCATAAACCGCCCCTGGTCCAACATCAGTGTGTGGGCGGCGGCGAAATTGGGCGCGGGGGCTGTGCCGGCGCCGGTCAGGGAGACGGGACTGTTGAAGGCGGCGTCCAGGCTCCCAGTGAAAAGCGCGTTGTCGAGCGTGACGTAGCTGCTACGCAACTGCGCGGTCAGGTCTGGATTGCCAGTCACAGTGGCGTCGTATGCACCCACCTGGGTGAGGGCCAGCCCGTCAGCGGCGGGGGCGTAGCCGGCGGCCGCGCCGCTGACGGTCAGCGTCCATTGCTGGGAGGAGCCGTTGAATTGGGCACGGCCGTTCGCTGCCGTCACGCTGCCGCTGCCCAAAGGCGTCCCATTTTGGGATAAATCGGCGGCGGCGGCCGTCAGCGCGTCAAACTGGGCGGCCTGGGTTTGGCTTGTCGTCCAGCCGCCGGATAAAGCGGATGAGGCGGCCCAATAGTGACCGGCGGCGACGTTCAGGGAAACAGTTCCGGCGAGGGTGGGGACGGCCGTTACCGTCGTTGTACTCACCGTTGTGGGCGTCGGCAGCGGCAGGTCACTCACCCAAAAATCAGTCAACGAGGGATCCAACGCGCCACCGACCAATCCGGCTACCAGGGCATTGACGACAAACAAATACCCGGCCATCACCCCACCCTGGCACGCCGGCGGGTTAGGCGATCCGCCACAGGCGCCAAGCGGCAGGGGAATGGCCGCCGTTGCCGCCGCAACCAGGCCAAGGAAAAGGCCTTTGCCGCTGGCGCCACCAGCCACAGCGCCGGGAATGTCGCCTAATTTTAATGGTGGGAGGTCGGTGATAACGATAAAGGCCTGGCCAAGAAATGTAAAAATGTAACCAATAAAGCCACCAATAAAGCCAAAACCAGCCCCTTCCATAAGGAAAGCGATGACGTTTTGCGCATTGAGTATGCCATAAGTTACAGCGGCGGCGGCGTAGCCGTCGGCGTTGATGTAACTGGTGTTGCCGTCCGGCGCAATGACCATGAAGCCAATGTCCTCGCCATAAGGCATGGAAACCATTCGCTCCGGCACGGACACCAACGAACCGGCATTGGCGTAGGCAGCAATGTGGGCTTTGGTCATGTCAGGAATCGCCAGTTCGTCCAATTGACCCAGATTCTCGGCCAGGATGAAGCGGGTAGGAATTCCTTGTTCTGCGGCGGCGAGCAAGGTGCGCACGGCCGAACGCACTTCGCCCGGCAAAAAGAGCGAAAGTAGATCGTATTCCATCGTCTTCTCGCTGCTGGTGCGCAGGAAATTGGCGCTTTTGACCGCTTCCTGATTTTGGCCGGGATAGGCGATGGCGCGTTCGCTGATGTTGAGCAGTTCAAAAGAGGTTTCCAGGCTGCCATCACCGGCGCCGATCTGGCTGCTGAGGATGAGTTTGGGGCGGTCGGGATATGATTTGACCAGCGTGGTTTCGGCGCGGATCGGCCGTTCCTCCCAGGTGGAGCCAAACTGGAACATGGCGCTCATCAAATCAAGCTGCGCAAACTGCGCCTGGTACAGCGCAGGCAGCTGATCATCAGCGAAGGCGGAAATGGCGTCAACGTCGGCCGTGCCATCCAATTGCGCGTATGCGTTGTAGGCGGCAACCAAGTCCGGCGTCTGCTGAATCATGCTGTGTACAATGCGGTCAACTTCGTCGGCCGGGTAGGCGCTGTTGGGAATGGGCTGCACTTGAATCAGATCGCTGCTGGTGAGCAGCGGAGAATTATCGCGCGGCGGCAGTTGCGCGTTCCCGCCCTGACGCAGGTCTGCGCCAACCAAATCTTTGATGGTGCGGCGATAAGTCTGGCTGCTGCCATCCGGGGCGGTGGCGGTTACTTCCAACCAAATGCCGGTGGTGTAGCGCGAAGCCAGGGGGAAACTGGTTAGCACATCCTGTATGGGTGTGCCAAAAATGGTTTGGGGGCTGCTGCCGTAGGCCAGGTAGGGGGTGTAGGTATGTTCGGCAGTGGCGTAGACCATGCCATTTTGTATGTTTGATTCAACGGCAAAGGCGATGTTGACGGGGACGCCGGCCGTTTGGGCGGTGGGGATGGTGGCGGTTAAAACGGTCATCTGCTGCAAACTGAGACCGCCGATGGGAAAGCTGCTGTACTGCTCCACATCCAGCGTGAAAGAGAGCGTGTGGCGAATGGCGTCTGGCAGTGCGGCAATCTGGTCGGAACCATCTGACAACGGGGCGGCGATTATGTCGCCGGGTGCGGCGGCGGCTATCGTGGGGTCCAGATTTACCCAACCGCTGCCAGGCAGGTACGCTTCTACCCACCAATGGTCTTGCGCAAAGCCCAGCAGCTCAGGGTCGTTGAGGGGATCGCTGGTGTCAGCGCCGGCAGGCACGCGGCCACGGACGGCGGTTGGGGTCTCGAACATGCTGGCGATGAGGGTTTGCGCCTGGGCCTGGGGCAGCGCGCCGTGGCGGTAGCGGGCCGGGTAGCCGGATGAGCGCAGCATGGCGATAAGCAGGCTGGATTGGTCGGCGCTGTTGCCGGCTTCGCTCCACAATGTGCCGCGTGTGCCGCGCAGGGAGCCGCTGTAGGCTTCATAGCCCAACCCCTGGACGAAATCGAAGAGCGCCAGGGGATCGTCGCCAATTTCGGCTACTTGAAAGAGCATGGCCTCGTCTTCGCGGGCGGCGTCTGGCGTGGAAGCGAGCCAGGTTTCATAGCCGTCGGGGGCGAGACGAATGGGTGGGGCCACGGCCGTTGCCGCTCTACCTTGGAATGTGCCGTATGCGGTGGCGCCGTTATCCAACTCCAAAAAGTCGGCGGCGGCCGTTGGCGTGGAAATGGTTACAGAAAAGGTGGCGCTGGCGCGGGGGGCGATGTCACCCAATGGGAACAGCAGTTGGCTGCCGCTGACATCGGGCCAGATGGAGGCATCGAGAAAGGCTGCGCCATTGGTCAGTTCGGCGCTGACGATGACGCTGCGCGCTGTGTTGGGGTCTGCCAACGGGTCAAACCCGGACAAAGCGGCGACGGTATCTGTCAGGTTGAGACCGGTGGCGACATTGGGCAAGTTGACGGCGCTTTGATTGTTACGCACGGTGTAGCTGATGACAATACTGCTCCCCGTCTGGTAACTGGATTGGACGCGGGAGATGGAAATGGGCTGGCTCAAGGTTGAAGACTGAGAAGCGACGGCCGCCGTCAGACTGGTTGTTGGTTGGCTAGTTTGGTCGCTGGTTGGGGATGAGGCCGGGTACACGGCCGCAGGCGCGATTGTTTGTAGTAATAATCCAAGCGTAACAATTCCCGATACAAGTTTGTGTAAGACGATTCTAGACACCAATACACCTCCGAAAATGGATAGGAGACCTGCGAGGTGTCCAGGCAAATTCATCTTTCACCAGAGGTAAAAGCCTCGCAGGTCGAAAATTCGCTACATTCTAACTTTGTGTTGATTTTGGACAGGGAATAAATGCTGAACCCAGCCTGCAAAGCAGTGTAATTGGCTAACGATCAGAAAGCGATCAGAGGCCGGGCTGCCTGCAGGATGATGTTGACATGGAAAGGTTACAAATTCTCTTGCTAAAGCGGGGATTACTGCAAAAGGATGAGCGGCTTGATGAGGCGAACCGGATTTTACAAATTGAAGCCGAGGACGCGGGGGCCAGTCGGGGCGGGACTGCCGCCGGCCGGTTCGATGGTGACGCCAAAAGCGGCGTATTCTGCCAGAGACACAGGCGCAGAAACCTGCAAACGGCCGTCTCCCTGATCATCCACCGAGAACACACCGCCGTTGGTCCGTTCTTCATCCTTGATGAGCCAAAGCTGGTACTGTTGGTCGGCCGGAAGCGGCGGCAGACCGGTGACGGCAAGCGTGCCGGTACGGCCGTCCCTCTCGACAATCAGCGTTCCCACAGCATCAGGGGCCGCTTCCGTGCTGGTGAGGGCAAATTCGGCGATAGGCGTGTTGGCCTGCCGCCACAGCCAGAATCCGGCAATGATGACACCTATAATGACCAAAACGGCTGCTGGCTGCCACGGCCGTCCGGCAAATAATTGGGCGATCTGTGACCAGAGAGATGGGCGGACGGCCGTTATCCGGGGGGCGGACGCCGCTTCGATAGACACGCGGGACAGCAAACGCTGCTTCAAATCTGGCGCAGGTTCGACAGAGGGGGCGGCCAATGGCAGCATGTCTACCGCCGCCGCAAAAGAGGCCAATTCTGTTTGACAATCGGGGCAGGCGGGCAAATGGCGTTCTATCACCCCCAACTCATCCGCATCCAGCGCGTCGAGGGCATAGGCTGGCAAAAGTTCCAGCAGGGGGTTATGTTCGTCGTTCACTGTCACTTCAACTCTTCCAGCGGGCAGTTCTCGTCACAAAAACCATCGTTTGCCCAATCTCTGGCCTCTGGCGTATACGCATTCCGGCCAGCGCCAGACGTAGTATCTTGGTCATTTATCCACCAAAATCGCCCGCAATTTTTGCATCCCGGCGCGAATGCGGGCTTTGACCGTGCCCAACGGTTTATCCAGCTCACGGGCGATTTCACTATGCGTAAGCCCTTTGAAAAAGGCCAGCGCCAATGCTTCTCGCTGAGGGGCTGGCAGAGTTGCCATCGCGGCGCGAACACGCCGGTATTCCAGGGCCAGATGAGCGGCGTCTTCGGGATTATCGTCGGCGCTGGGGGGGTGGGCGGGGACTTCTGCCCAACTGACGCTGTATTGAAACGGCCGTACCGCCTCCCGGCGCAGCATGTCAATAGCGCGATTGCGGGTCATCCGAGTCAGCCAGGTGGAAACCCGCGCCTTTTCCACGTTGTAGGTATGCGCTTTTTGCCAGGCTCGCGTGAAAATATCCAGGGTAATTTCTTCGGCGGTGGCCCGATCCCCCACCACGTTGTAGGCCACACTGTGTATGAGACGGCCGTAACGATCATATAACTCCCCCAGCGCGGCCTCATCTCCTTGCATCATCCGCGTCATCAGGGTGGGATCATCCATTTGTTTCAAGTTCACTTGCACCTGCCGGCTACTATTCAAATCGGGCGTATTCTACAATGCCGACCACCATCCCGCCAAACGGCGCTTAACGCCATCTTGACAAAACGGGGTTATGCAGTTAAGGTTCTTTCATTGTTGTAAATTATTAAAACGATTATATCTTTTTGAATGGTGTAATTCCTATGAGTAAAACAACCTCTCCCCTCCAAGATGTCATGTTCATCGAAGACCCGGACGCGCTGAAAGCGTTGGCTGTACCAATACGGCTGGACATCATCAAAGCCCTGGCCCATCCGGCCACGGTGAAAGAGGTGGCGGCTGAGCTGGAGATGCCGCCGACCAAACTCTACTACCATTTCAAGCAGTTGGAGCAGCACCAGATCATTCGGGTGGTGGACACCAACATCGTGTCCGGCATCATCGAGAAGCAGTACCAGGTGACGGCGAGCCGCTACCAGATGAGTGAAACTTTGGTACATGACTCTACTCAAGGAGAAGCCACTCTGGATGCCATTTTGGCAACGATTTTCGAGGTGACGCGGAATGAACTGCGGCAAAGCATTCAAGCCCAGCTTCTCGATCCGGCCGCCGATGCAAGTGAGAAGAAGGCCATGCTCAGCCACACCGCTTTTCACTTGACGGCCGAACAGTTTCAGGATTTTTTCGGCCGTATGGAGCAGCTCATTGAGGAAATGATCACAGCCTCCGAAGCCGGCAGCGAAGAACCCGACCGGCTTTCCTTCGGCTTCACCATCGCCCTTTACCCGGTGGTTAAACCTAATCCGGAGGCTTAACCGATGTCCCAAACCGAGACCCCGCCTGAGTCCGTCGCCATCCGCGATTTACTGGCTATCCGCAACTTTCGCCTGCTGTGGATGGGCCAGATCGTGTCCAATTTTGGCGATTCGCTGACCTATTTGACGCTGGTCTTGCTCATCAACCGGGTGACGGATGGCTCGACGCAGGCCATCGCCACTCTGCTCATCGCGCTGGCGCTGCCCGCCGCCACCATTGGTTTGGTGGCCGGGGTGGTCGTTGACAGGTTAGACCGCAAGCGAATTATGCAAATCACCGACGTTTTGCGCGGGGTTTTGGCGCTGGCTTTCCTCTTTTTCATTCAAGTGGGCAGCCCGTTGTGGCCGTTATACCTCATCGCCTTTATCCATTCCGCCATCGGCTCATTCTTCTTACCGGCCCGCAGCGCCCTCATCCCCAACATCGTCCCCGAAGCGGGGCTGCTGGCGGCGAATTCGCTTTCCCAAACCAGTCTGGTGTTCTTCCGCGTGCTGGGCACGGCCGTAGCCGGGTTCCTGGTTGGCGTGTTGGATACCTTCTGGCCCGCTTTCTTGATTGACGCCGCCACTTTCTTCATCTCTTTCTGGTTCATCAGCCTAATCCAGATGCCTGAAGGCGTCACCAGAACTACGCGCGCTGGTCAGATAACCATTCGCGCTGTATTCACCGAACTGCGGGAAGGGATGGGTATCCTCGTCCAAAATCGGGCGCTTGTCGGTACGCTGGTGGGGCTGGCCGTGACCATGTTAGGCATTGGCGCGGTCAATGTGTTGCTGGCTCCCCTTTTGGTAAACGAGATGGGCGTGGGCGAAACCTGGTTTGGCGTTATCGAATTCGCGCAAACGGCGGCCATGATCATCAGCGGCAGTCTGGTGGCGCTGCTGGCGGCTCGCATCAAGGGCACGCACATCATCAGCAGCGGCTTACTGCTCACCGGCGCAGCTATCGGCCTGCTCTCCCTCATCAAAACGGTGTGGCATCTCATCCCCATCCTGTTTGCCATCGGTTTTGTGATGACGCCGTTGAATGCCGCTATTGCCACGTTGATGCAGACGGCCGTGGCCGATGAACTGCGCGGCCGGATTTCGTCAGCGATGGGGGCTGCGATCCAGGCGGCTAATTTGCTCTCCATGTTTGCCGCCGGGGCTGTGGCCGCCGCCATTGGCGCGCGCAACGTGTTCATCCTCAGCGGCGTCATCACCCTATTTGCCGGCATCATCGCCGCGCTCATCTTCAGGGGATACACGCCCCCGCCGCCGACTCCAGTTGAGTTGCAGCCTGCCGGCAAGGCTGTCTAATCCACATGTAGCCGCGGTATCTTACCGCGCAAGCACAAACGCGGAAATGAAAACACCTTTTGCGTCAGTTTGACAGTTGCTCCGCCACCCAATCCAGCCCCAGTTCCGCCAATTTCTCCCGCGTCGGCGCGCCGGTAGCAACATCCCAGCCGGCCAGGGCATAGTAGGTGTCTTTGGCCGTTTCCAGCCGGTCTAACGGATAGAGAAAACCATCGGTACGGCCGCCCGTCAGAGCGCGGGTGAACTTTTTGGGCAGCTTGTCATCCTCGCGGGTGAACCCTTCGCGGGCATTGAAGGCGCGCAGCATATTCAAGCGCCGCTCGCCTACCCGCATCAACTCGTCCAGCGTCACGTCCCATCCGGTGATGGCCTGCACCGCCGCCGCCAGTTGATCCGGGCCGTAGAGATGCCAGGCCGGGCCAAACACGAATTGGCACATATTCACCGAATCGAGACAACTATAAAGATGTTCGGTGAGCAGGGCGAAGCGCACTTTTTCATCTGTGAGGCTGTACCGCTCCTGCTGTTCGGTTAACCCCAATTGGGAGAGCCGATCTTGATAATGGGTGAAGCCGCCTTCATACGAGCCGTCATGTTCGCAAGATTGATGGTCGGCGCCAAACGGGTTGACGGCGTAGATGAGGCCCAAGCCCCGCTTGACCTGGGGCATGTGCGCCGGCAGCTCTTGCTTCTTCACGGCCACCACCAAATCCTCCGTCCCCCGGCCGATGCGTTCGGCAGCGCGAGCCGACCCTTCAGCCAGCAGGTCGCCAAAGCTTTCCCGTTTGCCAATCATCTCTGTCAATTTGACCATGCTGGCGGCGTTGCCGTAACTCAAATCAAGGCCGCCGGTGTCTTCAGTGGTGATCAAGCCTTCGTCAAAGCAGTTGAAAGCCCAGGCGATGGTGGCGCCGCAGGAAACGGTGTCCATGCCGTACTGATTGCAAAGCTGGTTGGCGTGGGCTACGGCCGCCAGGTCGGAAACGCCGCAGTAGCTGCCAAATGTCGCCAATGTTTCATATTCGGGGCCGCCGTAGATATGGTCGGCGGTGTAGGGGCCTTCGTCAATCTGAACGACGCGCTTACAGCGGACGGTGCAGGCGTAACAGGTGTCACGGCCGTCTCGATCCTGTCTCCCCTCGTCGGCCCCGCGCAGGATGGTGTCGTACATGGTTTCGCCGCTGATCGCTTCGGCGTTTTCAAAGACGCCGCTGCTCCAGTTGCGGGTGGGCAGACCGCCTGATTTTTGCTGGCCCATGAGCACTTCGGCAGTGCCGTATTTGCCCATCCCGGCTACATCTGAATCGGCAAAGTTGGCGGATCCCCATTTCGCCAGCGCGTTCAATCCTTTTTTGTCGGCAACGGCGGGGCGGTTTTTGCCACGGACGACAACGGCTTTGAGGTTCTTTGACCCCATGACAGCGCCCATCCCGGTACGGCCGTTGGCGCGGTTGCTCATGCTGATGATGGCGGCGAAACGGACGCCCTTTTCCCCGGCCGGGCCGCATTGCAACACCTCGATTTTGTCATCGCCCAACTCTTGCTTGAGCGTTGCCTCAACCTCGCCGGTGATCTTGCCCCACAGGTGAGAAGCGTCCCGCAGTTCCGCTTCCCCATCTTTTATCCACAGATAAACCGGCTTGTCGGCCTTACCCTGGATGACGATGGCGTCATATCCGGCAAATTTCATCTCGGCCGGCCAAAAGCCGCCGCATTGGGAGTCGCCGATGGCGCCAGTGAGCGGTGATTTGGCGACGGCCGTCATCCGGCTTTGCCCGGACACAGGCGCGCCGGTGAGTACGCTCAACGCCAACACCAGCGTGTTCTCCGGCCCCATCGGGTCCGCTTTAGGCGGGGTGCGCTTCAATACATAGTGCATCCCCAGGGCGCTGCCGCCCATGTAAAAGCGGTAAAACGCCTCATCCGGCGTTTCCACCTCAATGGTTCCATCCGTCAAATTAACTTGTAATATCTTTCCGTGATACCCATATGGCATATCTCACTCTCCATTAAATAACAATGATCTGTTGGCTGAAAATCCCCCGGCTGCGGGGCGAAAAATTTCTATCTTGTCTTCGTCTTGTAGTGGGGTTTGCCAATCGTCTACCAGATGGTCGTTGACGGCCGTCTGCAAATGCCCCTTCACCCCCAATCTATCCAACAAATTTTGGATGCGGGAGCCGTCGGGCAGGTCAACGGCCGTGCGCCCCTTCATTTCGGCCGGCAATTTGTCTCGCAAAATACCGTGAAGGCGAACCTGAACTCTCATTTACTTACCCACTCAGTGTACCGAGCCATCCTACCTTTTTTGCCCGCCAAAAGCGGTGATAGGATACCCGTTCCCCATCGCTTTGGCAAAACGCCTACCATTTGCCCGCCCCCTGCCCAACCGGTATCATCCAGCCCATGAATCTCGTCACCCTGGAAAATGTGAGCAAACAGTACAGTGACCGGGTGTTGCTCGATGAGGTCAACTTGCTGATCAACGAAGGCGACCGCATCGGCCTGATTGGGCGAAATGGCAGCGGCAAAACTACCCTGCTGCGCATCATCGCCGGAGCGGAGCCGCTGGATAACGGTTCGCGCGCGGCGTGGGGCGGGGTTCGGATCGCCTATCTGCCGCAAGAACCGGAGTTGGACGGCCGTCTCACCATCCTCGACACTATTTTTCAGAGCGACGCGCCGCAGCTACGACTGCTGCGCCAATATCAGCAGGCCAGCCTGCGCCTGGAGCGACATCCCCATCAGCCCGACGTCCAATCACGCCTGGCCGATCTGACCGCCGAAATGGATCGCACCGGCGGTTGGGCGGCAGAAGCGGCCGCCAAAACGATTTTGACCCGGCTGGGCGTCACCCAATTCGCGGCCAGGATGGAGACGTTGAGCGGCGGCCAACGCAAGCGGGTGGCGCTGGCCCGCGCCCTCATCAACCCGGCCGATTTGCTCATCCTGGACGAGCCGACCAATCACATTGACGCGGATACGATTGCCTGGCTGGAATCCTACCTGACGACGCGCGCTGGCGCGCTGCTCATGGTCACGCATGACCGGTATTTTCTGGATCGGGTGGTGACGCGCATTGTGGAGCTGGATCGGCGGGTGTTGGTCAGCTATTCGGGGAATTACGGCCGTTACCTGGAACAAAGCGCTCAACGTCACCAACAATTGGCGGCGGCCGAGAAAAAACGGCAGGCTTACCTGCGCAGGGAATTGGAATGGCTGCGGCGCGGCGCCATGGCCCGTTCCACCAAACAGAAAGCGCGCAAACAACGCATCCAGGAGATGGAGCAGTTGCGCCATGACCAGGGCCAACAGCGGGTGGCGATGGCGCTGGCCGGCCGTCGTCTGGGAAAACGGGCGCTGGAAGCCCACCATCTCAGCAAATCATATGGGCCGCTGTCTCTTTTTGAGGGGTTGGATTTTGCCTTAAATCCGGGGGATCGGATTGGCATTTTGGGGCCGAACGGCAGCGGCAAAACCACCCTGCTCGACATTTTGGCGGGGAAGGTTAGCCCGGACAGCGGCCAGATTGATTGGGGGGAAACGGTTCACCTCGGTTATTACGACCAGTTGAGCCAGGATTTGCCGGAAGAGAAGCGGGTGATCGAATTCATCGAGGGGATGGCGCCTTTGATCAGCACGCCAGATGGGGGACGGGTGACGGCCGCGCAAATGTTGGAATGGTTTCTCTTCAGCCGCAAGGAACAGCAGACCCGCATCCAAAGTTTGAGCGGCGGCGAACGGCGGCGGCTGTACCTGCTGCGCACGCTGATTCACCGACCCAATGTGCTGTTCCTGGACGAGCCAACGAACGACCTGGACATCCAGACGCTGGCGGTGTTGGAGCAGTTTTTGGACAATTTCAGCGGCTGTCTGGTGGTCGTCAGCCATGACCGATATTTTTTGGACAGGAATGTGGATTTTCTGATGAGTTTTGAGGCAGGCATGGTGGGTCGGCGTTTTCCCGGTCCCTTCGCCGCCTACCAAAAACGGCGAGATGCGCTGACGACCGTCCCCCTTCCAAAAAAAACCTCATCAAATAAACGGCCGCCTTCCCCCAAAACGCGCCGTCTCACCTGGAAAGAGAAACAGGAACTGGCGGGCCTGGAAGCGCGAATTGGCGAGTTGGAAGCGGCTAAAGCGGGGCTGGAAACGGAAATCAATCACATTGGGGGGGATTACGGCCGTTTGCAATCCCTCACAGACGACCTGAAACGCACCCAAACTGAATTGGCGGCCGCTGAAGAACGATGGCTGGCATTATCCGAAATTGGGGAAAACGCATAACAAAACGAGTTTAAAAATGGCGGTTCCCCCATCACCCTGCACACCGGCGCCGACGGCGCCTATGGCCTGGTGGCGATGGGTTTAGGCAATTGGCGGGTGACGGCCGTACCCAACCCCGGCGACTGGCGGGTGACATCCGCCAATCCGCAACCGGTGGAGGTCAGTTCCGCCGCCGGACTGGTGCGAACCGATGTGAACTTCTGCGTTGCCGACGCAGGCACGGCCGTCACCCTCCCCGCCGCCGCCAACGGAACCAGCGCCGACATCGCCGCCCTAGCCGTCCAATCGCAAGCGCTGCTCACCAATCCGCCGCCGCCAGCCGATGATTGGCTCAGTTATCTCAATCTGTTCCGGGACATGGGCGATTTGCCTGATTTCCAGGAGATGGATTCCCTTTCGCTGGGCGGCCGTTTGCACGCCCGGTACATGGCGGTCAATGATCGCCCTATCGTCCACAACGAAGACCCGGCTAACCCGCTGTTTGACCCCGCCGGACAACAAGCCGCCAGCCACAGCAATATCTTTACCGCCTCCCAAATTCAAGCCGACTACCGGCGGGCCGCTAACTTCTGGATTTCAGCCCCCTTCCCTCTGGCCCCTATGCTCGATCCCGAACTGGCGTTTGTCGGCTATGGCGATTACAACCAGGACATCGGCACCTTCCGCATGGCGGCAGCGCTGGATGTGCGCACCGAGTTAGGCAACAGCGATAACGAAGCTGAATACCCGCTCTTTTTCCCTGGCGACGGCGCGGAAACCTGGGTGGTGCGGCACAGTCTAGACGAATGGCCCGATCCGCTCACCAGTTGCCCCGGCTACGTTCGGCCGGTGGGCGCGGCCATCGTTTTGCAATTAGGCGACGGCAGCCTGACGCCCAACGTCACCGACTACGCCATCTCGGTGAACGGGCAAAAACTGGAAAGCTGTATTTCTGACGAAACCAATTACCAGAATCCTAACCAGTTCGCTCAGGATACCGGCCGGATTATTTTTGAGCGAGCGGGATGCAGTAGTCATCATGCCCAAAGAGCCGCTGGCCACCAACCAAACGTACACGGTCGAGATCACGGCCAACAGCCAGACCTACACCTGGAGCTTTTCCACGCGCAAAAGTCCGCCGGGCGGATAAGGCGTCTTATCAATCACAAGTGCTAACAAAGGCAGTATTCAGTGATGAGTATTCAGTATTCAGTTGACAGCCTACACTGGTCACTGAATACTGAATACTGTTTCCTACGCCTTAAGTCTTTCCGGAGTTGACGGCCGTCTCACCCAAAATCTCCCGCACCATCCGCCGCAGTTCCGCCGGTTTAAACGGCTTGGTCACATACGCCGTCACTTCTTGCAAGCGGGCGATCACGCGATGCGTCGTTTCCGTCCGGCCGGTGAGTACAATGACCCCTCTGAGCGTGTCCCCGTCCATCGTCATCTGATCCAACACCTGCCAACCGCGCATATCGGGCAGGGTGATGTCCAGGATGAGCAAATGGGGTTTTAAGTGAGGGATCAACGCCAATGCTTCCGCCCCGGTTTTGGCGTGTGACAAGGCCACCGGCAACGGCCGTAACGTCACCTGCAACAATTGAAAAAGCCCTTCATCGTCCTCGACACTGAGGATGCGAAATAGTTCTGCCATGAGAGCCTGCTCCAACGCCTATGAATCTATCTAACAGCCATAGAGTACACCAAGAACACAGAGGATTGAACTCTCCTCTCTGAGCGCTCTGTGAACTCTGCGGCTAATTGACCAAACTAATGACGAAAATGGCGCGCGCCGGTAAACACCAGCGCCAGCCCCAACCTGTTCGCCGCCTCAATCACCAAATCGTCCCGAATGGAACCCCCCGGCTCAATGACGGCCGTCACCCCCACTGCCGCCGCCGCTTCCACCCCATCAGGAAATGGGAAAAAGGCGTCTGACGCCATCACCGCGCCCTGGGCGGCGCTACCCGCCTTCGCCGCCGCCAGCTTCACCGCATCCACCCGGCTGGGCAAGCCGCCGCCAATGCCCACCGTGGCCGTCCCTTTGGCAAACACAATGGCGTTCGACTTGACGTGCTGCGCGGCCGTCCAACCAAACTTCAGCGCCATCCACTCCGCCTCCGTTGGCTGCCGCTGGCTGACCACGCGCCATTCCGTCCCGGCCGGGTCGCCCAGATCCGGCGTCTGCGCCAAAAAGCCGCCCTGAATCGCCCGCAATTCCAGCGGTTTGGCTGCTTCTAGCGGGACTGTCACCAGACGGCAGTTCTTTTTCTTGGCGGCAAACCACTCTTGCGCCGCCAGGCTAAAATCCGGCGCGATCACCGCTTCCACAAACAACTTCGCCGCCGCTAACGCGGCGGTGAAATCCGTATCCACCGGCCGATTGACAGCGATGACGCCGCCAAACGCCGACACCGGGTCCGATGCCAGCGCCGGGGCAAAAGCCGCCGCCACATCAGCGGCCGAAGCGATGGCGCAAGGGGACAAATGCTTGACGATGACGACGGTGGGTGCCGGGTAAGACATGGCCGCTTGCCACGCCGCATCCAAATCAAGCAAATTGTTGTATGAAAGGGACTTGCCTTGCAGCAACCGACCGGCCAACGGCCCGGCGTCGGCATCAGCCGCATAAAGCGCCGCCTGCTGGTGCGGGTTTTCGCCATAGCGCAAACTCTGCACCCGAGTCAGATTGAGAGAAAGTGTCGGCGGCATGACGCCCGGCGCGGCGCCATTTTCCTCGTCTAGTCCCAGTAAATAAGCGGTGATGGCGGTGTCATAATCACGGGTATGGGCGAAGGCTTTGACGGCCAGTTGGCGGCGGGCATTTTTCGTCGCCCCGCCTTTTTTTAGCGCGGCCAACACCTGATCATAGTCGTCGGGATCGCAGACGGCCGTCACCCGCGCAAAATTTTTCGCCGCCGCCCGCAACAACGCAACGCCGCCAATATCAATTTGCTCAACTGCATCCGCCAACGTAATCCCCGGCCGGGCCGCCGTCTTCTGAAAAGGGTACAAGTTGCAGACCACCAGGTCAATCGGGCAAAAGTTCTGCGCCGCCAGATCAGCCTGATCCGCCGCCGAATCTGTGGCCAGGATGCCGCCGTGAATGGCCGGATGCAGCGTTTTCACCCGTCCGCCCAGCATTTCCGGCGCGCCGGTGACATCGGCCGCATCCCGCACCGGCAAACCGGCCGTCCGCAGTTGGCCGGCCGTGCCGCCGCTGCCGATCAATTCCCAGCCCAGAGCGTCTAATCCCTGAGCAAACGGGACAATTCCATGTTTATCGTACACTGAAAGGATGGCTCGTTTTTTCATGGAGCTAAAATGTACCACAAGCAAAAGTGACCGTCTACTCCGGTTGGTGTCATTCAAAAGGGCGTTGGCGGCAGGCGGTAATTTATTTGGGTTCTCTGAGGAATTGTGGGGTAAAAGTTAAGCATATATAATTTCAAGATGGCAAAAACAATACAATTCACGGAAGATGATCGCAAACATTATGCTGTGTTAACCAACATTTTGGGTCTAAAAGATTTGG
>JAJRVV010000029.1 GCA_024277135.1 Chloroflexota bacterium
TATTATTGTGGTAACGACCCGGCCCGCTTCCACAGCATGAAAGTGCGCTTTGCCGGCCACGTTTTTCCCGGCGAGACGCTGGCGACGGAGATGTGGCAGATTGCCGATGACCGGATAATTTTGCAGACGCGGGTAAAAGAGCGGGATGTGGCGGTGTTGTCGAATACGGCCGTGACGCTTAAAAATTGAGGTTCTCTGAGGAATTATGTGGTTAAGCGTGTTTGTATCGGGAATTCCAATTCCCCATACATGCCAGAGTATGGTTCGGGAATTGGAATTCCCGAACCTCTCCCCCACGAAAGCTCAAAGACCCAAAATTGATTGGAGGTCATTGATGGCGAAAAAAAGAAAACGACGGAACTCGAAAAAAGTGCGGAAGACGATCAAACGGTCAATGCCGTCCTTGTTTAGCGGGAAGGCTGTTTTACGTCAGGCGGGGCAATGGCCTTTGTTGGAGTGCCTTATCCATGCCGAATGGCAAGACACTTATCAAATTACGCAAATTCTGGTTGCCCGCAAATCGCCGCGAGGCAATGTGGCGATTGGCACGTTTATAGTCGATCTGGCCTGCCTGGGGGTGAAGAACGCTTATGCGGCGCTGTTCCATTCAGTGGCGGAATACCGGCGTGAATTGCGATCCGACATGACCAGCAGGCAAGAGATGGTGAAATGTGATTTAGACCTGGCGGCGAAGGTGATTGAGACGGCCGTCAATTACGCTGGCAGCCTGGGATTCAAGCCCAACAAGGACATCAAAGACGCTCTGCTGGTGATGGGCGAGACCCACCCGGAGGAGTGCGCCACAGATGTTCCGGTAGGTGGTGAAGACGGCCAGCCAATGTTTATCGCCGGGCCGTATGATGATGTGAAGCAAATCATGCGCAAATTAAGCCGCAAAGTAGGGGAAAGCAATTACCATTTCATGGCTCCAATCGACTCGCTCACTGTTTTTGATGATGAATTTGATGAGGAGGAGTGGGAGGAATTGGACGATTAAGATGCGTAAAAGACATCCGATTTCTTTAAGAAATCGGATGTCTTGTCGCACAACTATTTTTCATACCCGTTCGGGTTCGCCTGATGCCAATTCCAGGCCGTCTCGATGATCTGGCGCAGTTCCGGGAATTGCGGCCGCCAGCCCAATTCCTGGTTGATGGTTTCGCTGCTGGCGATGAGGATGTCCGGGTCGCCGGGCCGGCGGGGGCCAGCCTCGGCCGGGATGGGATGTCCGGTCACTTCGCGGGCGGTTTGGATGACTTCTTTGACGCTGAAGCCACGGCCGTTGCCCAAATTGTACTTCCGGCTCTCACCCCCATCGAGCAATGCCTGCATTGCCAAAATGTGCGCCTCGGCCAGATCGATCACGTGGATGTAATCGCGCACACAAGAGCCGTCCGGCGTGTCGTAATCGTCGCCGAAAATGGCGATCTTCTCTCGTTGGCCTAACGCCACGTCCAACACCAGCGGGATGAGGTGGGTTTCCGGGTCGTGGTCTTCGCCCCGCTCGGCCGACGCGCCGCAGGCGTTGAAGTAGCGCAGGCAGGCGTATTTCATGCTGTACAGCCGATCCATCCAATGTAAATTGCGCTCTAAAATGTGCTTGGATTCGCCGTAGGGACTGCCGGGGACGATGCGCTCCGTTTCGGCGATGGGGATGCGTTCCGGATCGTCGAACAGGTTGGCGGTGGAGGAGAGGATGAACCCTTTGACGCCATGTTTGACGGCCGCTTCCATCAAATTCAGGCCGTTCATCACATTATCGCGCAGGTAGAGAAAAGGCTGCGTCATGGATTCGCCCACCAGCGTGTAGGAGGCGAAGTGCATGACGCCGTCCGGTTTGTGCGTGGCGATGGCAGACTCGACGGCCGTCTTATCCGCCAAATCCCCCTGCACAAACCCCGCTTGTGGATGCACTGCATCCCGGTGACCTTGATACAAGTTGTCGAAAACGACCACGTCTGCGCCCGCCTTGATCAAACGCTCCGTCGTGATACTGCCGATGTAACCGGCGCCGCCGGCGACCAAAATTTTCATGCAATTGTTCCCCTTTGTGTTGATGTGCGTGTAAAAACCGCCCCCATCGTAGCCCATTCCACTTGCGGTTTGCCTGTCGGGTTGCCTGCGTTTCGGCGATTACTGCCCGGCGCGATTAGTATCCTACCGGTGGAATTCTTGTACAGCGTACAAGGAAATGATCCGCAGATTTCACAGATTAACGCAGATTTTTTAGAACGCTCTTTTTAATCTGCGTCGTCGGTGTAATCTGTGGATAAATCTTTTCTGGTTCATCCAGGTTAGGGTTGAGCGCCCAATACCAGTTCCACCTGCAGGGGCTGATTGTCCCGTATGATGGCGAGGGTGACGGTTTCGCCGACGGCCGTATTCAACTCCAGGTACTCGGTGAGATTGTTCCAACTGTTGATCGGCTGGTCGTTGACGGCGGTGATGATGTCGCCGCCGATCAAAAAGCGTCGGTTGCCCACCACCACCTCTTGCTGCGCGCCGCGAACGCCCGCTTGAGATGCCGGGCCATTGCGGAACAACTGCGCCACCAGAATGCCCTGATCCACCGGCAAATTCAGCGCCGCCGCCCGCTCCGGGGTGATGTCGTACCCGTTCAGCCCCAGCCAGGGGTGGGGGTAGACGCCGTCGCTGATCAACGCCGGAACCACCCGCTTCACCGTATCCACCGGCACGGCAAACCCGATCCCCTCCGCATTTTGGCGCACGGCCGTGTTCACCCCAATCACCCGCCCCCGCGAATCAAGCAGAGGGCCGCCGGAATTGCCGGGGTTAATCGCCGCATCCGTTTGGATGACGTTGAAGATGACGTTGTTATTTTCCGTTTGCAGCGGCCGTCCCAGCGCGCTCACCACCCCCATCGTCAACGTTCGATCCAGCCCAAACGGGTTGCCGATGGCGATGGCCCGCTGGCCTACCCGCAGGCTGGCCGAATCTCCCAGTTCCAGCGGCGCTGCCCCCGGCGGCAGCGTGCCGTCAATCGCCAGCGCCGCCAGGTCATTACGCGGGTCGGTTCCCACCACCCGCGCCGCCACCTGCGTCTCGTCCGAGAAGGTCACTTCGATGCTTTCCGCGCCTTCAATCACGTGATTGTTGGTGACGATAGCGCCATCATCGTTGAACACAAAGCCGGAGCCGGTGCCTTCGCTGGGCATGGGGCCGAAAAAGAAATTCATCGTCACTACCTGCGCCGTGATGTGAACCACCGAGGGGCTGACCCGGTCGTACAAATTGGCGATTAGTTCCTCTTCCAGGTCAATCGGCTGCATCGCCGCATCTGAAAGGGGGGTGGGAGTGGCGACGATGATGCGGGGCGTCGGCGGCGCCGCCGGGGTAGGGGCGGCGCTGTCTACTGCGTTCGCCCGAATACAGCCGGCGAGCAGAAACAACAGCGTGAGGGTGTAGAGGAAGCGTTTCATTTTTGATTGAGTTGCGCTAATTTTGCCATCAGTTCGCGGTTGCGCGCTTCGGAGCGCAGCAGCGCGGCCAGCAATGCGGCTGCCAGGATGAACATGAAGATCAGCCCGGCTGTGCTGTCTACGGTTACGGGGTTGTAATGTGTTATCCCTTGCGGTAAGTTTTCTGCTATCTTATTTTTGTCGTTTTCCATTTTCATTCTCTCTCATTTTCTCTCATACGGTAGATAAATCTGCTGCAATTCCCGAAACAAGTCGTCCGGCGCCGACTGGATTTAATAACGGCCGTTCCCGCGCCAGCCTGGGTGACGTAGATGTGGGGCTGGAGTCCGGTGACGGTTTCATATTCGCGGGCGACGGCCGCCCCAATGGTATCTGCCTGCTCCGCTGACACCAACGCCGCCGCGCAGCCGCCAAAGCCGCCCCCCGTCATCCGCGCCCCAAAACAGCCGGGCTGGGCTTGGGCGATGCCGGCCATCACGTCTAACGGCTTGTTCGTCACCTCAAAATCATGGCGCAGGCTGGCGTGGCTGGCGTTCATCAGCCGCCCCATCGCCGCCGCATCCCCGTTTTGCATGGCGGCGGCGGCGTGGAGGGCGCGCTCATTTTCGCTGATGACGTGGCGCGCCCGCCGCCGCATGGGTGGTTCCATCTCTGCTGCCCGCGCCAGAAAATGTTGCCAGGAGACGTCCCGCAGCGCCGGCGCGCCGAAAAAGGCGGCGGCGGCTTCGCAGCTTTGTCGCCGTTCGTTGTAGCCGGACTCGGCGTGGCTGTGGCGGGTCATGGTGTCCAGAATGAGGACGGCCGTTCCTTCCGGCAGGGGGATGGGACAGGTGGACAAATCGCGGCAATCAATGAGCAGGGCATGACCGGCACGGCCATTGGCCGAAATCATCTGATCCATGACGCCGGACTGGATGCCCACCCACTCGTTATCCGCCTTTTGCGCCAGCCGTGCCATGCGGACGGGCTGCCAGGTCAAACTGGAGACGGCCGTAAAAGCGCGCATCACCCCCATTTCCAGAGCGGCCGAGGAGGATAACCCGGCGCCGATGGGGATATCAGTTGCCAGGACGCCGTTCCAGCCGGAAAGCTGAAAGCCCTCTTGTTGCAGGACGTAAGCCAACCCTTTCAGGTATTCCCCCCAACCCGTCTCTTTTTTTAGATGGTCGAGGTGGAAGACGGCCGTTTCCTCGAAATCGAGCGAATGCGCTTGAACTTGCCGGTCGTCACGGGGGCTGATGGCGATCCAGGTAGCCCGGTCAATCGCCATGGGCAGCACAAAGCCGTCGTTGTAGTCGGTGTGTTCGCCAATGAGGTTGACCCGGCCGGGGGCGCGGATGATGTGGGACGGCCGTGTCCCAAACCGGCGCTCGAACGCTTTGATGACTTTTTGCTGGAGCGGGTGCATGAGGTCAGGCGGCCAATTTGACCCAATCTTCGTTGACGGTGTGTACCAATTTTTGATCGGCCGTCCACAATTCACACGCCAACGATTCGGCCAGCGCCAGGTAAAAACTATCATAAGCGGCAGCGCGATTCAGGCGTTTTGTCCAATTAAACGCTTGAGTCATCATGCGCTTATTTGGGGCAAAAAGCTGGATGTCCAACCGTTGCAATTGATTTAGCGCCAACTTCGTTTCGTTTGCTTTGATCACTTTGAAATAGGCCATTTTTGTTAAGGCTGATGTGACCTCATAGACCCAAAGCGCCGGCGCGCATAAATTGAATCCGTCATAACTCCATTCTCGCCAAAGTTGACGATAATAGGGACGATTGGGATTGGGCGTCACTAAACGGAGCGATAAATTGGCATCAACCACCAAGTATTTGCTCATCTCGCGCCTCGCGATCCGCTTTTATGCCTTCCCACAACTTATCCATGTCAATCGGTTCCCCACCTCTATCTGCCAAAATCATAGAGGTAAGTTGATCGCTTTCAATTAACCAGGCGTCCATCCTGGCCGCTTTGCCCAAATTAGAAATCTCTTTCAATTGTTCGTAGTCACTCAAACTGATTAGGACGGCTTTGGGTTTGCCGCGAGAAGTCAATATAATTTTCTCGCGGCTGTAAGCCACCCGATTAACCAGTTCGGAAATATCTCGTTTTACCTGCCCAATGCTCACTTGAGTTTCGTTCATCATCCACCTCGCAAAGTTGTAATATCCTGATAAAGAGTATAATGCAACAGATTCAGATAATCAATCGTTGATAATTGCTAATCGTCAATTGTCAATTACAATCGAGGGCATGGAACGGATTCGAGCATTTATCGCGCTGCCGTTGGCGGATGAGGCGAAACGGGTTTTGGCGGGGGTGAGCCAGGCGTTGTCGGCGCAGATGCCGCCGGGTTGCGCGCGTTGGGTACGGCCGGATCGGATACATTTGACGCTGCGTTTTTTGGGGGATACGGCCGTCACTCTCCTGCCTGACCTAGCCACAAACTTGGATCGACTGGCCCAGCAACACCCGCCGTTTGATTTGCGCCTGCATGAGCTGGGCTGTTTCCCCAACCGGAAACGGCCGCGCGTCATCTGGGTGGGGCTGGCGGGAGACACAAAGACGCTTTTATCGCTCAAATCGGGGTTGGATGAACGATTGGTTCCGTTGGGGTGGGCGCGGGAGGGACGGCCGTATCGGGCGCATCTCACGTTGGGGCGGGTGAAGGATAGCCGACGATTGTCAAGAATCAAGTGGGGAGCAGACGTGGACCGGTTTCATGTGCCGGTTCGAGAACTGCACTTGATTGAGAGTCAACTCCATCGGGCGGGGCCAATTTACACCACGCGTCACCGCAGCCGATTGATGGGAAAAAGGGAAGGATGAGGGACGGCTGTTAGCCGTTAGGCCGTCAGGTCAGCGCTTCCTGGCTCACCAGAGGCCAGCCGGCGTAGATGGGGCTGTACGTATGTACATTCGCCAAAAAAAACCGTACATCTTGTGGAGATTTCAGCCGAAAAACCAGTTTGTGTGGCGGCATCGCGGCTAACATCGTTTCAATTTCTGGCCGGGCGCGGCGGGGATAATCCCAAATCCGGCGTAAAAACCGAATGGTGTAATGGTCGAACAACTTTTCCTGGCAGCCTGGCGCCATATCAATGCGGGGCTTGTTCCGGTATTGAATGCGCCGCTTCATCGCCCGAAGCGTACACAGCCAGCGGGGAAAATCGAGAAAGACGGCCGCATCCGCTGCTTGCAAACGAACAGCCAATGTGCCCCGATAATTACCATCTATCACCCATCTGGGTCTGGCAATCAATTCTTCCACCTTGAGCGCCCATTCTGCTTGTGGCGTCTCCTGCCAGCCCGGATGCCAGAAATAATTATCCAGGTGGATGACCGGCAAACTCAGCCGCGCCCCCAGATGGCGGGCCAGGGTGGATTTTCCAGAACCGCTGGAGCCTATGACCAGAATCCGTTTCATGCCGGTATAACCCTCTGTTTCTGACACATTTTGGAACCCGTTGCTTGATGAATAATGCCCCGAAACAGCGTCTGTGGAATAATTAGGGAGGTTGTCCACACCGGGGACATCAGAGGGCGTTCCCCTCTTTAAGTTTAAATTCATTTACTGCCCTTCAAATTTCTAATCCCAGAGATTTAGGAGTTTTTCAGACGTTTGACGATGCTTGGAATTTATGAGAGTAATCGTAATTGAAGTGAAAGGATTGTTTCGTTAATTGAGCGAAAATGATGAGTGAATTTATCGTTAATACTCCCCAGCATGACCGGCAATCCCCGTTGCGCTGGATTTTGTCTCATCTATCCCGGCACAAACGGCTGATTATGGTCATGTTTATCGGCGCGTTAGGCAATGCGGCGTTGGCGGCTTTTGTGCCGATCATGATAGGCATTGCCTTTGATGCGGTGATAGCGGATCCGCCGGATTTGCGACTGGTGGGGCAAACGGCCGTCGCCATTGTAATCAGTCAGACGGTGCGGGCCGGGCTGCAATTCGGCCGTAACTTCACCAGCGCCGTCATCGGCGAGCGGTTGGAGCGGGACATGCGCGAAGAGCTGTATGCCAGTTTGCTGGGCAAAAGCATGACCTTCCATGACATGCAGCCCGTCGGCGACACCATGGCCCGCGCCACCAACGATGTCCACGAGCTAAACCTCATGCTCAATCCCGGCATCAACCTCGTGGTCGGCTCCGCCAATTTTATGATGATGCCTGTCCTGCTGGCCGGCCGTTACCATGAGCAGTTGTTATTGGCGCCGATCTTTTTCGTGGTTACTTACTTGCTGGCTTTGATTCGTTACCTCAACGTACTCAACCCCATTACCGACCGGGTGCGGCTCGCTTTTGGCCTGATGAACAGTCGTCTGGCAGAGGTGATTGACGGCATTGAGATGGTGAAAGGGGCGGCGCAGGAGAGTCAGGAAATCAGCCTGTTCGCAGATCATGCTGGCGAGTATCGGGACGCGGCCGTGGCCCAGGGGCGGGTGGAAGCCCGTTTCTTGCCGCTGCTGCTGTTGGGTATCACCCAGGCTGTCGGGTTCACCCATGCGTTGTGGCTGTCCCGGATCGGCGAGATTGCGGTGGGGGATGTGGTGGCTTACATGGGGTTGCTGGCGTTGTTCGGCTTTCCCACCTTTATTTCGCTGATGGCCTATTCGCGGGTGTCGTTGGGGCTGGCCGGGGCGCGCCGGATTTTGGCCCTCCTTAAAACAGAAACGCTGCTTGATGAAAATGCCGGCGGCTACCATCAGGAATTGACCGGTCAAATTGAATTTGAGCGGGTGACGTTTGGTTATGTGGATGGGGTGGATGTGTTGCGGGATATTTCGTTTACGGTGGAACCGGGGCAGACGGCGGCGATTGTGGGACAGACGGGGGCGGGCAAGAGCAGCGTGGCCAAGCTGGTGAATCGAACGTATGATGCGCGTGACGGCCGTGTTCTCGTAGACGGCGTTGACGTGCGCGACTGGAATCTGGCGGCGTTGCGCCAACAAATCTCCTTCATCGAACAGGACATCTTTTTGTTCTCGCGCACCGTCGCCGAAAACATCGCTTTTGGCGACCCCAACGCCTCGCAAACCATGATCGAGCGGGCGGCCCGCGACGCCCAGGCGCATGAATTCATCATGCACTTCAAGGATGGGTATGATACCGTCATCGGCGAACGAGGCGTGACTCTATCCGGCGGGCAGCGGCAGCGGCTGGCGCTGGCCCGCGCCTTTCTCGCCCGGCCTCATATTCTCATTCTTGATGATTCCACCAGCGCGGTGGACAGCGCCACCGAGGATCAAATTCAGCAGGCGATTGTGCAGGCGGCGGCGAATCAAACGACGATTCTCATCACCCACCGGCTGTCGCAAATTCGATGGGCGGATGTGGTGGTGGTGCTGCGGCAAGGGCGGTTGGCAGCGGTAGGCAGCCATGATACGTTGATGGCCGACTCGCCGGCTTACCGGCGCATTTTTGAGCAGTATGAGGCGATTGGAGGCGATGGCGGATGAAGCCGTTGGTGAATTATTGTCGTTGGCAGGGGTATGTGTTGCGATTGCAGGGGCGGGATGAGACGGCCGTTTGGGGTCTCCTGGTTCAGAAAAAAAAGGAAATTGAAACCGCCACCCCTTTCCGCTTCAACCTGAAAACCTGGCAGTTGCGTCTCCACCCCGGCGCAAACGAGGAAGTCGTGCAGCTAGACGAAATGGGCGTGGTCGTAAAGACCTGATGAGACATCCGATTTCTTGCCAATCATGATGTTGTGTGCTTTACAGCGAGAAATCGGATGTCTGGTCAATTCCAGCGCTGCCGCTGCACTTCAAACACATTAGCCACCCCTTCCAACTTGTTCAGCAGCCAGTTGAGTTGATCCAGACTGGTTACTTCCACCACCAGATAAACGGTGACGATGCTGTTGGCCGTCACCGTTTTGGTTTTGGGGGCGGCGATTTGACGGCCGCGCAAGATGCCGTTCATCTCATCCACCAAACCGGGGCGGCGGTACGCCTTGACCACGATGGGGATAGGGTAGGTCTCGGCTTCAGCGCCCCAATCCACCTCGATCAGCCGTTCCCGGTCATTGATGGATTGGATTTGTTTGCAGTTTTCCCGATGAATGGTGACGCCGCGGCCGCGGGTGATGTAACCGATGATCGGTTCTGGCGGGATAGGGTTGCAGCAGCCCGCCATCCGGGTATGCAGGCCGCTGAGTCCGCGTACGGTGAGTCTTTTGGCTTTGGGAGGAGCGGTTTGCAGCAACGGCCGTAACTCATCATCCGGCTCCAAATTCCGCTTGAGAATGGCAATCGCCCCGCTGATTTGCGAGCTTTGAATATCGCCAAACCCCACTTGCGCCAGGAATGGCTCCTCATCCTCAAACTTCAACGCCTGGGCAATATCACTGATCGAATACGTATCACTTAATCCCAGCCGCTTGAGTTCCCGCTCCACCACTTCCCGTCCTTGTTGGATGTTTTGCTCGCGCTCCTGGGTGCGGAACCATTGCCGGATTTTGCTGCGGCTGCGGGCGCTGCCCGTGTAATCCAGGCTGGGATTCATCCAATCCCGGCTGGGGCCGCCCCGTTTGGCCGTCAAAATCTCCACCCGGTCGCCTGATTTCAATTTGTAATCCAGGCTGATCATCTTGCCGTTTACCCGCGCCCCGCGACAGCGGTGCCCCACCTGAGTATGAATCTGGTAGGCAAAATCAATGGGCGTGGAACCGGCCGGCAGTTCGACTACATCCCCTTTGGGAGTAAAGGCATAAATGCGGTCGGCGACGACTTCCGTCTCGAACAAATCATCGTCGTGTGAAGCATCCGATTCCCGCAGACTGGTGAGCAGTTCGCGCAGGTTTTGGATGCGCCGCTGCGCCGAGGCGCTGATCCGCATTCCGCCCTCTTTGTACGCCCAATGGGCGGCGATACCTCGTTCCGCTTCTTCGTGCATACGCCGGGTGCGGATTTGTACTTCCAGAGTATGGCCCGTTTCGGAATCAATGACGGCCGTGTGCAGCGACTTGTACCCATTTGGCTTAGGCGTGGCGATGTAATCATCAAACTCTCGCGGCACTGGCTGCCACAAGCTGTGAACCACGCCCAACACTTGATAGCACAAATTACGGTCCATCTCATCTTTTTCCCGCAAACTCATCTGCTCATACTTGGCTGCATCCGTCGGAGACAAAATAATACGTAAAGCCTGGATGTCATAGATGTGATCCAGCCCTACTTTTTTCCGTTCCATTTTGCGGTAGATGGAATAAATGTGTTTGGGACGGCCGGTTAGTTCTGCCTTCAAGCCCATCGCCTGGATTTTACTTTGCAGCCGGGCGATAGCATTCTCTACCCGCCAGGTTCGTTCCGCCCGCCGCTCAGCCAGCTTGGTGGCGATTTCCTTGAACTGTTCCGGTTCCAGATAACGGAAGGACAAATCTTCCAACTCCCACTTCAACTGCCAGACGCCGAGCCGATTGGCTAAGGGGGCGTAGATGTGCATCGCTTCGTTGGCGATCTCCCGTTGTTGGGCGGAGGGTAAGGTGCTTGCCTTGCGCAAATCTTGCAAGCAGTCGGCCATGCGAATGAGGATGATGCGGATGTCTCCCTCGATGATAGAGAGGATGGCCCGGCGAACCGTTTCCAACACTTGCGCATTGCCATTATCCTCCCGATATTGGCGGCTTGTTTTTTCGGTGTACGCATGCAAATTTTGTAAACCGCTCACCAGGCTGTTGACTTCGGCGTTAAATTTTACGGCCAGATCGGACTCGCGTTTATCGGTGTGTGGGTGGAGACTATCGTGAAGAAGGCTGGCGACAATGGTGGAGACGTCTACGCCCAACTGGGCCATAATTTGGGCTACAGCCAGGTCATGTTCGATGTACAGTTCACCCGATTCCCGATGTTTACCCGCATGGGCCTCGCCGGCGAATTGATAAGCGTGTTGAACCATGTCGCCAGCGCTGCTGTTTGGGCCGCCGGGAATCATGTCTAGCAGTTCAGTCAGTGTGATTTGGGAGACTTGGGTCATTGAACAAAAAACAGACGTGCCCGTGAAGGAGACGCCTGTTTCGCTGGAGTGTTCATGTGTTAAAGGCTAACTCTTTTTCCAGACTTCGTTGGAAAAAGAATGATGAATTGTGAATAATGAATTGTGAAGTAACGCTGGACGCGGGCAACAGTATCAACTTTGCCGCATCATCAATGCCAGTCATCAAAACATCCCGTAAGAACTAAAACCAAACAGTATGACAGGCCAACTTCACAATTCACAATTCATTATTCCTTCCTTATCGACAATTTTTTGCCGATGTTGGCGTGTAAGCGCCTACTCCGCAGCGGGTGGGTCTCCGGCCGCGTCATCGCCATCCTTTGGCGCCGGTGAATTTATCTGGTCCCGTATTTGTGCCGCCCGTTCCTTGCCGCTGTCTAGCACAATGCGGGCCTGTTCCTGCATCCGGCCGCCGGCATCGGCAAAAGATTGTCCGGCCCGTTCCCGGTAGTGGGCGACCCGTTCTCCACTCGTGCTACGTAGTTCACGGCTCTTGCCTGCAATTTGCGAGCGCATTTCCTCGCCGGAACGGGGCGCCAAGATCAAGGCTGTGGCAGCGCCGACCAGCCCGCCAATCACAAAACCTGCCAGAAAAGCTCCTAAATCATTGTTGTTGTCGCTCATCGTTTACTCCTAAAGGGGAGACCTGCGAGGTTTTTCTGATGGAAACCTCGCAGGTCTACTAAAAAGTTGATTCAATCCCGTAAATTTTTCTTCGGATCGCCAAACAAGGCTTGCATGCCCCGGCGAAAACCGGCCAGATAACTGCTGGCTCGTGTTACTGGCTGCACCACATTCTGACTCATAAAGGCGGTGGTGCCGCGAACTGTGCCCAAGGTTTCATTTGTCTTTTCCAGGATCGGCTTGATTTCAAATTCCAGCATGTTTACCAGCCGAATCACCAGAATCAACAACAGCAAAATGATGACGCCGAACACACAGGATTCCAGGGCCAGCGCGATGATAAAAATATCGCGCGCGGTTTCGATTTGAGTCGGTAAATTTTGGGCGGCGTAGACGACCCCCCAAATAAAAAGCCCGGCCAATATCAGGGCGACGATGACCCCGATGATCACGTAACTTTTCTTTATCAGCGGCTTGTCGTTTGCCGGTTGATTGACAGGCAAACTTGCCGAATTTTCTGCGCTCATGTTTTCTCCCTGGCTTAACTAGAGTATATCACAATTTATAGCAGGCTGGTTTTTCTTTAATAAGGGTGATTGTTAACTTATTTCCCCGGAAACTCCAAGTTTTCGGGGAAATTTACTTATGTTTCGTTGGCGACGAACCACCAACTGGCAAGCAGGGCGATCCAGGCGCCCAGGCTGGCGCTGAAAAGGTGTAAAGCGCCCAATTTGAACAGATTGATATTGAGCCAGCTCCCCAGCAGATGGCCGATGGCAAACCCTAACCAGGCGGCCAGGACATAGAGCAATATCCGTCGCGCCGGGCCGCCCAGCAAAAAGTGAAAACCGGCCCCGTAAGCGGTTGCCAGTAGAAAGCCAAGAACGAGGCCAGAAGCCAGATGGGTCATGCGTCCTCCTAATACCTTACTGGGCGCGGCCGCTTTGAAAACGCTGAATACGCTGCTCTATCTCATGGACGATCTCTTGCAGCGAGTTCATATCGTTATCGCTGACATAGTTCTTTAGCGTCTCGAAAAGCGCTTTGTGGTCAGGGCAATACGTGTACAGTAATGAAGCAATGTCGTTTTCATACACACTGACACGCACAAAACTGCCTTGCCGATAAAGCGAGGGCAGCGCATACAATTTCAGTAACAGCAAGCCTTCAATTGTTGCCATTGAAATTGTTTGTTCCAGAAATGAATGCTCAACCGTATATTTTTGTTGTATTAGTCGAAACAGAGGATTTTTGGTGAGAAGAATATCAATCTGCAATCCGTTAAATGTCCCGCGAGCGAAGTAGGGATTTTCCTGGCTTTTGACTGTGATTTCTGGCAACTTTGTCAAATCAGGAGACGCCATAATTAGATCAATGTCCTCTGTGTTACGCCCTTCAACATAGTTCAGGAGCGCAATTCCGCCTACAAGAACATACTCAATCTGCCGTTTTTCCAGCAAAGCAAACAAACGGCGAACAGTCTGAAGTAAGGAATTGGCGTCCATTGAAATTCCTTTCCAATTGTGCGGATTGAATATCATCGCGTTTTGAACAATATGTCCAATTTCACTCAAATCTTTCAGCATACGATTTTCCTTAACTGCAAGTTTAGCATATTCGCAGCGAGTGGCCTCATGTGGATTCTTGATGATGGTCGGCGATGATGCCGCCGCCCAGACATTCGTCGCCCTGGAAAAAGACGGCCCCTTGACCGGCGGTGACGCCAAAGACGGGTTGGTGGAAGTGGACGCGAACACGGCCGTCTCCCACCACACGCACCTCAGCATCAACCCCCTTTGCTTTGTACCGGATTTTTACCTGCGCCTGGATTGATTCTGCCGGCGGTGCGCCCGCGATCCAATTCGCCTGCCGGGCGATAAGCGTCCTCCGCCCCAATCGTTCTCTGGAGCCGACGACGAGCGCGTTTTTCACTGGCTCTTTGCGCAAAACAAAGAGCGGCTCATTAGCCGAAACGCCTAATCCCTTGCGCTGGCCGATGGTGTAAAAGGGAAGTCCTTGATGTTGGCCCAGGGTACGGCCGTCCTCCGTCATAATCGGGCCGGGATCGGCTAAGGCAGGGCGGTATTCTCGCAAAAAGCGGCGATAATCCCCATCCGCCAAAAAGCATAAATCTTGGCTGTCCTGCTTGTTGGCGACGGGCAGGCCGAATTTGCGCGCCAGTTCCCGCACCTGGGGTTTGGTGTAGCCGCCCACCGGGAACAGCAGGTGCGCCAGATGTGCCTGTGTCAGCATGTGCAGCACGTAGGATTGGTCTTTCTGTTCGTCGGCGGATTTGAGGATGCGGTAACGGCCGTGTACCCGATCCAGCCGCGCATAATGCCCCGTCGCCAAAAATTGCGCATCCAGCGCCAGCGCCCGGTTCAGCAGATAAGTGAACCGGATTTGCCGGTTACATTCCAGGCAGGGGTTCGGCGTCCGTCCCAAAGCGTGTTCATCTATGAAAAACTGGACAATCGTTTGCCGAAAATAATCCTGCACATCCACCACATAAAACGGGATGTTCAACTGGTCGGCAATGCGGCGGGCGTCCGCCATTTGGTCGGGCGTGCAGCAGCGATTGACAAAGGGAGAGTTCGGCCCGGAACCGGCCGCGCGCGGTTCGCTCCACAGCCGCATCATCATGCCCGCCACCTCGTACCCTTGCTCCACCAGCAGGGCGGCGGCCACCGAGCTGTCCACGCCGCCGCTCATGGCGACGATGACGCGGTTAGGGACGGGCTGAGACGGCAAATTTAGCATGTCACCTGGGGTTTAACATCCGCATCTTAGCCACCACATTGGGGATGGCGGCCAGAAATTTTTCCACGTCGGTCAGGCTGGTGTGTTCGCCCACCGTGACGCGCAGGCCGCCTTTCGTCCATTCCGGGCCGAGGCCGATGGCTTGCAGCACGCGGGAGGGCTTGGGGTCGCCGCTTTTGCAGGCGGAGCCGCTGCTGACGGCGAAACCGGCCATGTCCAGGTGGGTGAGCAGGTCGCTGCCGCTGAGATGGCGGAAAGCGAAGCTGGCGTTGTGCGGCAGCCGCTTGGCCGGATGGCCGGTGAGGATGCAGTCGTCGGGGAAGGCGGCCAACATTTCGCGGATGATGAGATCGCGCAGCTTTTGGTAATGGGCGTTGCGCCGCCCCATTTCGCTGGCGGCTAACTCCATCGCTTTGGCCGCGCCCACAGCGAAGGCCACGTTGCTGGTTCCGGGGCGCAGCCCCGCTTCCTGCCCGCCGCCGGTCAAAATGGGAACCAGGTCAACGCCATCGCGCACGAACAGCACGCCGACCCCTTTGGGTCCATAAAATTTGTGCGGGGCGATGCTGACCATGTCTACCGGCAGGTCGTCCATGTGCCAATCCCGAACGGCCGCCGCCTGGATGGCGTCGGTGTGGAACAACACGCCATGCTGCCGGGCGATCTGGCCGATTTGGCACACCGGCTGCAATGTGCCGATCTCGTTGTTGGCGGCCATGACGCTGATGAGGGCGGTATCGGGGCGGATGGCGGCGGCTACGTCGGCGGGGCGCACCCGGCCGTATGCGTCCACCGGCAAAATGGTGAGGTCGAAGTCGAAAAGGTCGCGCAGCTGCATGGCCGTGCTCAGCACCGCGCTGTGTTCGATGGCGGAGGTGATGAGGTGATTACGGCCGTCCCTGTGCCGGGCGGCCAGCAGTGCGCCGCGCACGGCTAGATTGTCGCTCTCCGAGCCGCAGCCGGCGAAGATGATTTCGCTCGGTTGGGCGTGAAGCAGGTCGGCGATTTGGCGGCGTGCTCGTTCCAGGGCGCGGCTGGCAAGACGGCCGTACTCGTGCGTGGCCGAGGCATTGCCGTAAATTTCAGACCAATGAGGCTGCATGGCCGCCAGCACGTCAGGGTGTGCCGGCGTGGATGCGGCATAATCGAGATAAATTCGCTGTTTGTGGCGCATGCCGGGGATTTTATTACAAAAAGGGGGAGAAGGCAGAAAGATGAAGGGGGGATGAGTGTGGCATTAGCTATCATCCACAGCGGGCAGGCGGACGGTGATTTCAGTGCCTTTGCCGTCAGCGCTGATGACATCAATGGTGCCTTTGTACCCTTCGATGGCTTCTTTGACCATGTACAACCCTAGGCCGGTGCCGGCAATGCCCCGCTCGACGGCCGTTTGCGCCCGGAAAAAACGGCCGAATAAATTAGGCAAAGCTTGTGGCGGAATGCCAATCCCGCTGTCCTTGACGCGGACAAAAATTACCGCATCTTCCTGCCAGGCATCAATACGCACACTGCCCGCCGGGGTAAACTTGATAGCGTTGTCTACCAGATTCTTGAAGATCAGATACAGTGTTTCCGGGTTGCCCATCACCGGCGCCAAATCTTGCGCGATCTTTTGCCGGAACGTCAGGTTCTTCTCGATGGCCCGATCCGCCAATGGCGGCAGCATCTCTTCCAAAATGGGGTTGAGACGAACCGGTTCCGCGCTCCGTTGGAACTCCCGCGCTTCCATCTTGGCCAATTCCAACATCTGCCGCACCATTTTTTGCAGGCGGTCACTTTCCCGTTCAATCACGCCCAGGAACCGATCCGTTTTCTCCCGCTCTTGGGCTTTTCCTTCTCGCAGCAGCCGGGCATACATCAAAATCGTAGCCAGCGGCGTGCGCAGTTCGTGGATGATGCCGTGGAAAAAGTCGTCCCGCATTCGCTCCACTTCTCGAATCTGCTGCAAATCGCTGACCACCAGAATCATCTCGGTCATTTCCCCGTTTTCGTCTTTCACAGAAGCGCCGCTGACCAACACCGGCACAGCGCCGCCATCTACCCGTATTAAATCGGTAGCCAGTTGGGGGAAATCTCCTTCTGATTCGGCATCTTGCACTACCTGGCTGAACTTTGCCAGACTGCTCGACTTGAACCGGATCGCCTGATTGGCTTCTTTACCGATGAAACTACTTGCTTCTGCGCCGACGGCCGTCAAAAATGAATCGTTGGCGTTGGTGATGAGTCCATTGGCGTCAATGGTGACCAACCCTTCCGACATGTTGGCGAAAATCGTCTCGATCCGCCGCTTTTCGGCGATGACGCTGGCGTGAAGCCGGGCATTTTCGATGGCGGCGGCCAGAGGGCCGGTGATGGCTTGCAGCAGCACCAAGTCGCTTTCGGTGAAGTGGCCCACCTTTTTGTTGATGGCCTGCACCACGCCAATCACCCGATCTTCAATTTGCAACGGAAGACAGACCATGGAATGTGTTTGGAAGCCGGATTCCAAATCTACTTTGGAATAGAAACGCTTGTCGTGGTACACGTCGTTGATGATGAGGGGTTTTCGGTTTTGAGCTACCCAGCCGGCGATGCCTTGCCCGGCGCGCAGGCGGATGGGGGACATGGTGGCAAACAGCGTTCCCATGAGTACCTGAACGAACACGATGTCGCCACTGCTTTCCTCGATTAAGCCAACAGAAATAGTTTCCACATCCAAAGAGCGACGAACCGGATCCATCAGCTGCTCGTAAATGTTTTGCAGGCTCAAAGTGGAGGCCAGGGCGTAGCTGATCTCGGAGACGACGGCGAATTCGATGTCCTGCCGGTGGACGTGGTTGCGCAGGTAGGCTCGGTCTAGCGCCAGGGTGATGTTGGTAGCCAGCGCGGGTAAGTTTTCCGGGGAGAGCGGGTTTTCAAGCGTGGGGTCAATCAGGCAGAGGATGCCATCGGGCGTGATGGGATCATGGATGCCGGGCAGCGGCAGAGGGACGGCCAGAATGCCTTGTTTGGGCAACTGCCACAGTTCGCTGTTGATGAGTTGGGAGGCGGGGAGTTTGAATTTGTCGTGATAGGCGGCTTTCCCGGTTTGAATCAATGGGGTGAATGAGGCTTTGTCGCTGTTCCAGCGGGTTTGGTTCAGCGTGCCATCCGCCTGACAAATCCAGACATCGAAGTAACGTCCCTGAGCGCCGGTGGCGCCGACTACGGCCGTCACCCCCGCATGTTCGGCTATCTTTTGGGCCACGGCCGCATAAATGCCGTGTGGGTCAAACATATCGGCCAGCTCGACCGCCAGTTCTTGCCAGATGTCATGCACCCTGTTTGTCGCCAATGTGTCTGAATTTGTAACCATAGTCCGAATAGTATAACTGAGGCGGCAGAATGACAAGAGGACAACGGTACAGGTACTGAGGCGGGGGAGAGAGAATGGCTTGCCGGGGCGTGTGGGCGGGGATAGACTAACGGGGATGAATTGTGAATTGTGAATTGTGAATTGTGAATTGTGAATTGTGAATTGTGAAGGGTGAATTGTGAAGGGTGAAATTTCCGATTTTAATCGGAAATCAAAATAAAGGAGCGGATAATGACGTACATAGAAACGATTCACGGACGGGAGGTATTGGATTCCCGCGGTAATCCGACGGTGGAAGTGGAAGTGCATTTGATGGACGGGGCCTGGGGGCGCGCCATTGTGCCCTCCGGGGCGTCTACCGGCGTGCATGAGGCATGGGAGAAACGGGATGGAGATAAGTCTCGATTTGGCGGTAAAGGGGTGCAGCGGGCGGTTGCGGCCGTTAATGAACCCATCGCCAAAGAGTTGTTTGGCTGGGACGCCACCGACCAGGTAGGCATTGATCAGGCCATGCTGAAGCTAGATGATACGGAGAACAAAAGCAATCTGGGGGCAAACGCCATCCTGGGCGTGTCGTTGGCTGTGGCCCATGCCGCCGCCAGTTCGGTGGACATGCCGCTGTATCGTTATTTGGGCGGGGCGGCGGCGCGAACCTTGCCGGTGCCGATGATGAACATCATGAACGGCGGCAAGCACGCGGCCGGCGCCACCGATTTGCAGGAGTACATGATTATGCCGGTGGGCGCGCCCACGTTTGCGGAAGCGGTGCGCTGGTGCGCCGAAATTTACCAGAGCTTGAAGAAGGTGCTGGCCGGCAAAGGGTATGGCACGACGGTGGGAGATGAAGGCGGATTCGCCCCGCGGGTGAAGTCGAACAGCGAGCCGTTTGAATTGATGCTGGCCGCGATTGAAAAGGCGGGCTACCGGCCGGGCGAGCAAATCATGTTTGCCATGGATCCGGCGGCTTCGGAGATTTATGAGAACGGCCTGTATAACATGCAGGTGGAAGGTAAAAAGTTAACCGGCGCGGAGATGGTGGATTTTTACGTGGCGTTGGTCAATAAATACCCCATCATTTCCATTGAGGACGGGTTGGCTGAGGATGATTGGGACGCCTGGACGTTGATGATGGAGAGGCTGGGCGACCGGGTGCAGATCGTGGGCGATGATTTGCTGGTGACGAATGTGAAGCGGATTGAAACGGCGATGGCGCGGAAGGCGGTCAACAGTCTGCTGTGCAAGGTGAACCAGATTGGCACGTTGACGGAATCCATTCAGGCGGTGGATATGGTGACGCGACACGGCTGGACGACCGTCGTTTCCCATCGCTCCGGGGAAACGGAGGATGCCACCATTGCCGACTTGGTGGTGGCTCTGAATGCCGGGCAGATCAAGACCGGCGCGCCGGCGCGCAGTGACAGGGTAGCCAAGTATAACCAACTGCTGCGGATTGAGGATGATTTGGGAGAGTCGGCCGTTTATCCCGGCCTGAATACGTTTACAAACTTGAAGTAGCCGCGGTATCCCTACCGCGTGGGCATAAACGCGGTAAGAAACCGCGGCTACTTGTAAGAATGGTTTTGCTCAAAATGAACCATACCAAATAGTGACAAGGGAGAATATGATGTATAGACTTGAACAGGATAAGGATGAGAATGAAAAACCATCCATGAAACGAATGATTGAGCAGTTGTTGGAAACTCGTATCATCACGATTTTCGGTGAAATTGACATGAAGGCGGCCCAGGAAGTTTCCCAGAAATTGCTGGTTCTGGATGCTGATTCGCAAGACCCTATTAAAATCTTCATCAATTCCCCCGGCGGTCACGTGGAAGCAGGGGATACCATTCACGATATGATCCGGTTTGTCAACTCCCCGGTCAAAGTGATCGGCACTGGCTGGGTCGCCAGCGCCGGCGCGCTTGTTTATGCAGCGCCAGATAGAGAAAACCGATACAGCCTACCCAATACACGCTTCCTGTTGCATCAGCCCATGGGCGGCATGCGCGGCCAGGCATCGGACATTGCCATTGAAGCTGAAGAAATTCTGAAGATGCGTCGTCGTTTGAATCAAATTTTTGCCAATCAGACGGGTCAGCCTTTGGAAAAAGTGGAGCAGGATACGGATCGTAATTTTTGGATGTCGGCCCAGGAAGCGGCCGAGTATGGTTTGGTCGGACAGATTATCAATTCCATAGATGAAGTTTAGGCTTGTACCTAAATGATGCGGAATCCCTTTCTCTTGCTGAGCCTGATTCTACTTGGCTTTGGTTTGCGCGTTTACCGATTGGACGCGCAATCCCTGTGGTGGGACGAGGTGTTCTCTTCTCTTATGATCACCTTGCCTCCGTCAGAAATGCTGACTGAACTGGTGGCAGATCGGGTGCATCCGCCGCTGTACTATTATTTTCTGGATGTGTGGGCGCAGGCGGGGCGCGATCCCTTTTGGCTCCGTTATTTGTCACTCATGTTTGGCGTGTTGACTTTGCCGGTGTTGTATCGGTTGGGTCGGGCGTTGGGCGGACGGGCGGTGGGGATGACGGCCGCCTTCCTGCTGGCGATTTCTCCGTTCCACATCTGGTATTCACAGGAGACGCGGATGCACACGCTGGCCGCGCTGGCGGTGACGGCGGCGCAATGGTTTTTGTGGCGGGGATTGCATCGGAACGGCCGTCGAGATTGGGTTCTGTTTACATTGTGCCAGTTGACAGCCGTTTATGCCCACTACTTTGCCTGGCTGGTGGCGCTGGCCCAGTATGCCTTTTTGTCTCTGACCTACCGGCAGTTTCCGGGGGCGTTTCGGCGCTGGTTGGTGAGTACGGCCGTGGTCGCCGCCGGTTTTAGCGTTTGGGCGGCGGCCGTACTCAGCATCGGCGATTTCGGGCAGGCCGGGCTGAGTTGGATTGCCCCTGCGCGTCTGGCGGATCCCGTATTGACCTTGCTTGCCTTTAGCGCCGGGCCGACGATTGACCCGGCGCAGGCGGGTTGGTGGCTGGCCGGATTGGTGTTTCTGGCATGATTGGCGGTTTCTGTTCGCCAAATGAGGAAACCGGGCCACAGATTTTTAGCTGTATGGCTGCTTGTGCCCCTTTTGCTCACCTTTCTTATTTCGCTCGATTTGCCCATCCCGCAAAAACGCTCGATTTATATGGATCGCAATTTGATCGTCATCTTGCCCGGTTTGCTGCTGCTGGCGAGCGTGGGGCTGGCCCGGTGGCGGCGGGGATTGCCCTTTTTGTTGTTGGTAGTGACGGCCGTTAACCTGACAGCGTTGTGGTTTCAATTCCATGATCCCCAATTTTATCGGGAGGGGTGGCGGGATGCGGTGGCGGCCGTGCAGTCCGATTGGCAGGATGGGGATGTGATGCTGATCACGCCCAGCGATCTACTGCCAATTTGGTTTTATGGGGGATTTGACTTACCCAATCTGCTGGTAGATCTTTCGGCTGAGGAAGAAGAGATTGCGGCGCAGATGACGGCCGTATCCGCTGACCGGGTTTGGCTGCTCCTGATCAGTAACAACGCCAACCCGCATGGTTTTCCCCAAGATCGGAACCAAGCCGTCAAAGAGAAAGCAGCAACCAACAACTATCATCGCTGGTTGTCAGCTAATGGCTCCTTGCTAGAGGAAAAAACGTTCCCTGGGATTACGCTCACCTTGTTTCAATTGAATTAGCCCATGTTTTTTCATCAGAGCCGGAATTGTGTTTTCTGGACACAGGATGTAGAATGACATCAAATTGCGTGACAAGGAGTGTGTTAAAGTGAGTACTAAAATTATGCCAGTGACAGACTTGCGCCGCAAAACACGCGCCGTCATCCGCGAGGTTTATGAGGATGAGACGACGGTTTACATCACCCAGCACGGCCGTCCAACGGTGGCGCTCATCAATTATGAACGATACGAGGCGATGGTTGCCGCGCTAACAGAGGCGGAAAATCGCGTCACAATTGCGCCTACACCCGAACAAAAACGGGCGGCAGCCCTGCTCCAATCGTGGATTGATGAAGGCGATGCAGAGGAGCAGCAGGAAACGGGCGCGGCTTTACTGACCGGATTAGATGAAAATCGGTCGTCTGACCGGAAACATTTTCCCCCTGAAATGGCGGGAGAAAGCTGGTGAAGCGCATTGTCTTGCTAGACGCCGGCCCTTTGGGTTTGGTTACAAATCCCAAACTGTCCCCGCAAAGCGCAGCCTGTAATCAATGGCTTCAATCATTGTTGTTGGCTGGCGTTCATGTGATGGTTCCGGAAATCACCGATTACGAAGTGCGTCGTGAATTACTGCGGGCGCGAAAGAAGCGCGGGTTACGTCGACTTGACGATCTGGCTGCGCTTGTTGAATATCTGCCATTAACAACGGCCGTTATGCGCGACGCCGCTCAACTATGGGCGCAAATTCGCCAATCAGGACAACCAACGGCTGATCGTCATGCCTTAGACGGCGATGTGATTTTAGCGGCCCAAGCCCGCTCTATTCCTGTAGACAACGTGATGGTAGCCACCACCAATGTCAGTCATCTTACGCGGCTGGTAACGGCCGCCTTGTGGACAGAGATTCAATAAGCGTTTCGCTCAGATAAACAAACCGGCGGGCGCGGCCTGCTGTTGGCTGACGCTGATGGTGGACATGGATACCAGGTGGAAAATGCGGCGCAGCTCCTGGTGGCTGAGTCCGGCCGTTAACGCTTCAGGGAAGCCAATTTCGTCCGCCATCGCTTGCAGTTCCGCTTCGCTGACGCCGCCGGAACGAAAGCCAATGTAAGCCAGCGTGTAAATCTCGTGCTGCAACAGCTCTTGCGCCGCCCGGCGCACATCGGCTGCCCGCTGTTTGGAAACATTGTCGGCTCCATCCGAATAGACCAGAACAATACAGCGTACCATCACCCCGCTTTGGCGCAGCTGCTGGGCATACAGCACCATGTTGGTCAATCCGGCGGCGACGGCGTCGTACAACGCAGTCATGTTGTCGGGATCGTACACGCTGCGCGTCAACGGCGGCACATCGTTGATGGGCAGGTAGCCGTGCAACAGCTTAACGTCGTCATGAAACAGGATGGTGCTGACCAGGATGTCGTCGGCAGCGGTGGAACCGGCCATGGCGCCGATGTAATCCCGGTTGTACGCTTCGATTAAATGGGCGGCGTGCGCGGCCATGGAGCCGCTCATGTCAATGATGTTCATCGCCAGGGTCACTTCGTTGCTGGCTAATTGGTTGAGGTTGGCGCCGACGGCCGTCATCATCGTCGGCCCATTCAAATTCGCCACCACCAAATCCATCGTGTCATCCGTCAGCCCATCATCTTGCGCCGACTGGAACAAATCGTCCAAATTACCTAAACCGTTATTGTTGCTCATGTTTATCTCCAAAATCCAAAATCCAAAATCAAAACGGCAGCTTGTCCGTGCTGTCAATAAAATTCACGCCCTGCTTCTCGAACTCGGCAAACCGCTTCAGGGCGATGGCGTGGAAATCTACGTCCGGGTGCAGCACCGGCGAGGTGCAGTCGCGCAGGAAGAAAATCTTTTGCAGCGCGTCCGGCTTGCCGCTGAAATCCTCCACCAGGTCTTCCACCGTCTCCAGCACGCAGTGGCTTTCCGCTTCCCCGGCCACAATCACCACATCCGCGTCGGCCAACGTGTCCAGGAACGCTTTGTTCTTGCCGCCCAGCGGGTGGCTGGGAACCGGCACTTCCGGCTGGATGATGGAGTAATGCTCGGTGAGCGGGATACTGCCCTTGGTCAGCCAGGTGGGTTGGGTTTTGCGGGCGATGCTGTGCCAGATGACGGCGCTCCACAATTCCGGATCCAGCGCGTTGCCGAGACCGCCGATCATGACGTGGTAGGGCCAGATGGTCAGCCTCTTTTTTGCCTGCTGCTCCAGTTCGCGGACGTAGTTGGTGGACTGCACCGGGGCCGCCAACGGCCGCCATTTGCCCTGTTTGATGTCATCGTAACTGATCATGGTGAACGGGGCCGGATGTTCGCCATTTTCATCAGCCCACCAGGCCGGGTGGAAAATCTGGTGGGGCAGGTGGGAGTCCAGCGAACAGGTGATGCTGGTGATGCGTTCAGCGTTGGCGTAGATGAATTCAACCAATCGCCGGATGTCGCCCAGCGAGCCGGGCACGTTGAGCGAGCCGTTGTCATGGCAAAAATCAATTTGCATGTCAATGATGACCAGATGGATTTTCTTCTTGTCAGCGGCGGCGGCGGGCAGGTTGGCGGCGGCGGCATCGGCAGTGATGGCGGCTACGTCCGGGTAGAACAGCGTGCCAATACGGTTGGGGTCATAAAAAGCAGGAAAGGCGCTCATGGTTTTCTCCTTTAAGTAAGCGATAATGGGTTCCATTGTTCTATTAGTGTTGTTTGTACACTTAATGTTGATGAAAGTATAGTGTAAAAACAACACTTTGTCAAGAAGTAATTTGGAATTGGAAAAAGCCAGGGGGTGTTTGCTGTCAGTTTCTAGTTGCGGGAAGTGGATTTTAGACGCTTGTTTGGCCTGAAATGTAAAAAGGAAGTAAGATTTATTTGAGCAGATTATCTGCTTGCCTGGGAAGTAGTTTCAGTAGTAGAAAAACTTGCGTGAGGAGCATTTCGTAATCTAAAATCCGCAATCGAAAATCAGGCATGGTTCATTTTGAGTAAAACCATCTTTGCAAATTGTTGACTGTAGCGGTTTCTTACCGCGTCTACACCTGCGCGGTAGGGATACCGCGGCTACAAATTGTAAAGGACACCGCCAGTTTTTTGAACCATGCCGAAAATCAAAAATCCTGAGGAGGGTGAGATGAGTAAGCGCGTCGCGTGGCTGGTTGTGTCAGTCGGTTTGCCGGTGTTGTTGTTGGCTCAATTGGGCGGGTTTCCCAGTTTAATTCAAGCCGGGGCAGATGCCAGTGTGTATGATGTCATTATAAACGAGTGGTCGCAGGGCAATGGCGGTTCAAAAGAGTGGGTGGAACTGCTGGTGGTCAATGGCCCGGCTGATTTGCGCGGCTGGGATGTGGGGGATGAGTCGCCGGGGGATTTGACATTTAGCCAGGATGTGTTGTGGACGGCCGTGCCCGCCGGAACCCGCATCGTGATCTACAACGCCAGAGATCGAGACACCATCCTGCCGCCGGATGACGCCGATGTGTCGGATTGCGCGGCGATTGTGCCGGATGAGGATGCGGCGTTATTTTCGGGGCGGCTGCCCGCTTTTTCTAATGGCAGCAGCGTTGACAAACCCCATTTGCGCGACGCTTTGGGGGTGACGATTCATGATTTTGGCAGTGAGCCGGGCGGGATCAACCTGGGCGCCAATCAAACGGCCGTCTACACAGCCAATGTCGCATCGGGGGTGGCGGATGGCGCCAATTGGACGGCGGCCGCCGCCAGTGCCGCCACGCCGGGCGCGGGCAATGGCGGCCTCAACTCATCCTGGGTGGATGGGTTGTGCCAGTCGGGGCAAAGCGGAGCCGCCAATCTCATCGTCAGCAAATCGGGGCCGACGGCCGTGCAAGCGGGCGATGTCTTCACCTACCAGATCGGCTTGAGCAACAACGGCGGGGCAGCGGCGACGGCCGTCATCCTGACCGACAGCCTGCCATCAGGCATCCGTTTTTTGGCTGACGACAGCGGTTATTCGTTGTCTCAGCCCGACGGACAAACGCTGGTTTGGCATGTAGGCGATGTGCTGACCGGAAGCGCCATCAGCTTCAATCTGACGGTGAGCGCCGCGTTGACGGTGAGCGGCTCGGTGACGAACACGATTTGGGCGAACGCGGCCGTCACCGAAACTACGCTGGCGGATAATGTGGATACGGCCGTCACTCTGGTACACAACCGCCGCGTGTTGATTGACCGGGTGTTGTACGACGGGTACGAGTTAGGCGAACTGGACGAAGCGGTACGGCTCATCAACCTCAATTCGGCGCCGGTATCGGTGGGGGGCTGGCAGATCAGCGATGGGTCAGCCACGGCCGTCATTCCTGACGGAACGACGATCCCGGCTGGCGGCGGGCTGTGGCTGACGCAGAAAAACGCCGGTTTTCGCCGCCAGTTTGGTTTTGACGCCGATTTTGAGGGGAAGGAGAGCGACGCCGCTGTGCCCAATCTCACCGGCTGGCCCGGTTTTGCCAACAGCGGCGACGAGGTGATTTTGCGGGACAGCGGCGGCGGCGTGGTGGATGTGTTGGTTTATGCGGCCGGAAATACGGGACAGGCGGGCTGGTCGGGCGCGGCCGTCGCCCATTATGGCGGCGGCGGCTTGTTTGGCAAGGAGGGGCAGATTTTGTTCCGCCGCCGCGATCAGCGGACGGGTTTGCCAGTGATGGACACGGACACGGCCGCCGATTGGGCGCAGATGAGGGATGATGTGATTGACGGCCGTAAGGTGTTGTATCCGGGTTGGCAGGAGTCGTTTTTCTGGACAGCGCAGGTGACGGAGACGGCCGTCATCACTCTGGCTATCGCCCCCGACAACGGCTACCAGGCCATCATCAACCAACTCAATACCGCCACTGAAACTATCCGGATCGAGACGCACACCTTTGAAAATCTGGGCATCGGCGCGGCGTTGGTGGCCGCCGCCAACCGGGGCGTGTCGGTGACGGTACTGCTGGAGGGGAGTCCGCCTGGCGGCTTGCCCGATCAGGAGCGGTTTATTTGCCAACAAATCGAAACAGCCGGCGGGTCGTGCTGGTTCATGATCAACGATCCCGACCAGCGGATTTATGACCGCTATCGCTTTCTCCACGCCAAATTTGTGCTGGTAGACGGCCGTCGCGTCATCATCAGCAGCGAGAATCTCAGCCCCAACAGCCTGCCGGATGATGACAAGAGCGACGGCACCTGGGGGCGGCGCGGCGCGGCGCTCATCACCGACGCGCCGGGGGTCGTCAGCCACGTCCAATCTATTTTTGACGCTGATTTTGATACGGCGAATCATGTTGACCTCTTTCGTTGGCAGGCGGGGCATCCCCAGTATGGAGCGCCGCCAATCGGCTTTACGCCTATCACGCAAACGGGGGGAACGACGTACACCGTGCGCTATTCGCAGACGGCCGTTTTCAGCGGCACATTTGCCTTTGAACTGGTGCAGTCGCCGGAGAATAGCTTGCGCGATGTGGATGGCTTGTTGGGCTTGATCAATCGCGCCGGGGCCGGGGATGAGGTGATGGCGCAGCAGTTGGCGGAACGGCCGTACTGGGGCGACAATCCCGTGGACGACCCAAATCCGCGACTGGAAGCGTACATTAACGCCGCCCGGCGCGGCGCTCGTGTCCGCATTTTGCTCGATGAATTTTTTGACGATAGGGACAGCCCCACCAGCAACTACGCCGCCTGCCGTTACGTGGACGGTGTGGCGCTGGCTGAAAGACTCAATTTGGATTGTGCCCTGGGCAACCCGGCCGGATTAGGGATTCATAATAAAATGGTGTTGGTGCGGGTGAACGGCCGTGGCGCCATCCACATCGGCAGCATCAACGGCTCAGAACAATCCAGCAAAGGCAACCGGGAATTGGCGATTCAGGTGCAGTCGGATGCCGCCTTTGCCTACCTGGCCGAAATGTTTGACCATGATTGGCCTTATCGCACTTATCTGCCGGTACTTTTCCACAATTACATTGGCCCGGCGCAGTATACTCTCATCAGTGAAGTGCTTTACGACCCACCGGGCGGGCAAGACGATGCCGAGTTTATCGAGCTGGTCAACCCGACTGGGCAGAGTGTTGATTTGAGCGGCTACAGTTTGGGGGATGCGGTGAATCGGGAGGATTATGAGGATGTGCGCCGTTTTCCGGCGGGGACGGTTTTAGGGCCGGGGCAAACGTTGGTGGTGGCGACGACGGCCGTTGCCTTTTTCCAGGATCACGGCTTCAATCCTGATTTTGAGATTGCTGATTCCGACTCGCAAGTGCCGGATTTGATTGATGACGTAGGGTGGGGGAATACGGCCGTGATTCTGCGCCTGGGCAATGGCGGCGATGAACTTATCCTCCGTGATCCCAATGATCAAGTTGTGGATGTGATAACGTATGGCACAGGGGCTTTCCCCGGCGTCATCGGCTGTCCGTTGATCACGCTGGCCAACGCCAGCCTGGAGCGAGTTCCTTACTGGCGGGATACAAATGATTGCCCCTATGATTTTCGGGAATGGGCTTTTCCTTCTCCAGGACAACTGCCATAAATTCCAGCAGTAATCAGACAACGCAAAAAGCCCTCCCGATAGGGAGAGCTGAATGGTAATGATTAAGTATTGGAATTAATTGTTGAAGAGGTCAGCCGGGTCTACGGCGTCACCTTTCGGGGCAGACGTTATCGGCGAACCCGCGCGGGTGCTGATGACTCCTTCGTAAACGATAGCAGGGGCTTCATAGATTGCATGTTCATTCTGCTCTTTACGCTCTTCTGGCAAAAACTTCATCTTCGATCTCCTTATGCTACATTGATGAGAGAACTAATCTGCTGCAGGAGTTTGCTTACAGACATCTTTCCTCCCAGTAGTATACCAACCTGTTGATTATTATGGCTGAATTGTAAGGTAATGTCAATAGAAATTTCCTGCATGTATGCGAAAATGTTCGGGAAGCCCATAACAGTATTGTGCATCGTCCAAAAAGCTAATAATCACAGCCGCCAGCCAGACAGGCCAACTCCTGCGCTGCATTGGTTAAATCCTCTTCTTCGTACCGGTAAATCTTGGAAAAATCTATTTCCGGGAAATTAGCCATCGCCTTTTCATATTCTGCTTGATTGATCTCAATGTATGGCATCTGGTCGTATTGGGCATCAAAAGCGGGTAAGAAAGCCATGCCGCCAATTTTGTCTTGATGTTCCCAAATCCATTTGATCATATCTAATACTTCGTCTGGTTGATAGGTGATGGTGACGCTGGGATTGTGCTCCGTGTAATGGAGTTTGTTTTGCAGCCAATAGGCGCATTGTTCCAAAGCGGTGCGTTGGCTGCGGGTCATGGCGCCTTCTGGCGATTTGACAGGGAAGTGAATGACCCAGGTGGTAGCGCTCTCTTTGGTTTGGCCGTTTTCCGGATCCATGGGAGCGACGGCATCCCGCAAAACTTTGAGCACAGGGGAATGTGAACTAATTCTAACATTCCGAATGTACTGTTTGGCCCACCGGGCATGAAGCCCAGAAGCTGAATTCAACAGTTGGGAGGAGTTGCCGGAGGGCTTGACACAGGTAACTGATGCTGATTGGTTAATGCCTAATAGTTGAGCGTATTGTTTGTTCGTTTCTATTGCAACCTGCCGCAATTTCTCTTGAACGGCCGGGTCTTGCGCGGCGGGGCTGTCCATTTGTCCGTTCAAATCAACGCCCAACAACCGTTCTTCGACGCAATTTTTTTGCCATTCGGGGCGTAAGCCGGGGAAATGGATGGCCATGGATTGGATGGTACCGATGATGGCGGCCATCTCCACTTTTTCGCGCAAGCTGTCATAGTCGTCTTTGGCGCGGGCGACGGCGCTGGTTAGGTTGCAAAACTGAAACGGCCGTAACAGTATCTCGCCGCACGGATTTGTGCCAAACTCAGCCGATTTGCGCCGTTCTGGCCGGTTATTCACCGCCGCCCGCCGGTTGAAGATGCCCGGTTCGCCCCGCCCCGACTCCACCATATCCAGCACAAAACGGGTGATTTCCGTTTGCGTCAATTCCCGTTCCGGCCAGACGGCCGAATTGTTGGCATTCCAGCGCTGGCTGTTGCTGCGCGAGAAGTCGCCATCTTTGCAGTGGCGCATCTCCAAATCATCATAATCAAACAATGAGATCATCGCCGTGCGCCGCACGCCGCCGGACACGGCCGCATCCCCCACGGCACACATGATGTCATGCGCGTCTAACGGCCGTAAAAAACCGCCTTGTCGGGACAAAATGAGGGAGCGGGCAAAGTCCAACATCTTGCGCAAAGGTTCCGGCCCTGAGGCGCGCCCGCCTTTCACCCGCAGCGGCGCGCCCGCCGGCCGCACTTCCGAATAGTCGAATTGGATGTCGCGGCCGTTGAACCATGCCGTAATCCCCACCCGCACCGCTTCGGCCCATCCTTCAGACGAGTCCGGCACCACAAATACCTGGGCCGGTTCGCTCGTTTGGCGGGCGATGCGTGGAAACTTTTCCACATAACGGCTCTCCACAGAAAAACCAACGCCGCAGCCGCTCATGGAAATGATGAGCGCTTCTACGAATGAATCAATGCTGTCCACCGGCATGTAAGAGCAGTTGTACAAGGCGATATGATTGCGCCGGGCGGCCGGCCCGGCCATCGCCAGCAGCCGCATGGAGGGCATTACCTTCATGTTGAGGATGCTCTGGCGGATGCGGTCGTAAATTTCGGCCGGGAGGCGGTATTCGGAAAGCTCTTTCAAAAATTTTACCGCCCGATTCACCGTTTCCACCCAGGTTTCGCGGCGGCCTAAATCGTAGTTAAAGCGAGAATACTTGTCATAAAACTGGAATTTTTGCAATTGGGTAGGGAAATATTTATCAGATTCAGCAAAGGCGGCGCGCACCTCATCGGGTACGGGGCGTTTGGCGCGAATTTTGGCGCGTTCGGCGCGATACAGGATGTAATGCTTGGCGGCGTCATATTCCCCGGCGGCTTGCAGCGCCGTTTCCACAATGTCTTGCACGCCTTCCACCGTAGGCAGATCATATTTGGCGGCGACCACGTTAACTACCCGCCGGGTGATTTCCTCGACGGGCGTTTCGGGCGTTTCTGCCAGACTGGCATAACAGCGGGCCAGCGCGTTTTCTATGCGTTCGATCTCAAATGGGACGAGACGGCCGTCCCGCTTAACGATATTTTTGGGAATTGCCACCTTGAAATAAATGCTGGACGCATCCAAGTTGGCCTTGCCATTCCGGCTGCCATTCTGACTTGGGATTTGCTCAACAACCTGCGCATCATGAACCTGTTTTTGCTGATCTGACATCAATAACCTCCCAGAGCTAGGAAACTACAAAAATTGCTCGTTTGTTGGATTTTGGGGCTGCTCAATTACCGCGAGACCAAGAGATGGTCAATTTCATTGCGGATGGAATCCAAATCATCCAGGCCCAGATAGACAATGGCATACCGGATGTAAGCCACTTTGTCCAAATCTTTGAGCTTGGCGATCACTTTGTCGCCGACCAATTTGCTGAGAACTTCGGCCCGGCCTAGTTGCTGCAATTCGGCCTCAACTTCACCGGCGATCCGCTCCACATCCTCGGCAGAGACGGGGCGTTTGACGCAGGCGATGCGAATGCCGGCGATCAATTTATCCCGCGAGAATTCTTCCCGCGTGCCATCTTGTTTGACAAGGAGGGGAGTAGCCAGGATCGGCCGTTCATAGGTGCTGAAGCGCTGGCCGCAATCATCGCAGACGCGGCGGCGGCGGGTGCCGCCCCGGTTGTCATGGGTGGTGTCAAGCACGCGGGTTTTGACGTGATCACAGTAAGGACATTTCACGAGGTTTTCTCCATCAGAGCTAGTCAAACTCCAGGTATGGGTGAAGGATGCGTTGTGAGGTGGTTTATGCACATATGTGTGGTTATGGAACTTCGATCCCCCCATATTTGCTGGTCGAAGTGGCAGGCATTATAGCATACGACCGTACCCCTGACAAGCCCTTTTGTTAACAGTGTACCTTAAAATATTGACCCTCATATTCACTCTGGAAAACGCTGGCTGGCGGGGAACAAAGAAAAAAAGCGCGATAGCTTGAGCCAACTACCGCGCTTTAAAAGCAAAGGAGGGGTTGAGATTTTGGATTTTGGATTTGGCCGTTTATCAAGTTTTAGCGTCAAATCCAGAATCAAAAATCGTCGCCAAACTGTTACTTTTTATCATGCTTCCGCAAAAAGGCGGGGATGTCCAGGTCGCTGAACCGGGGCGTTGCTTGCGGGCGGCGCAGAGGGGCCGATGGCGGCGTATTCATGACCGGCGTTGACTCTCGCACCGATGGCTGCATTGTCGACGGCCGTGCTGCCGACGGCCGTGTCGCCGCCACCCGCGCCCGCGCCATATGCCGCACCACGGGCACGCCGGGTTCAAAACCCGTGGCAATCACCGTCACCCGAATATCATCCCCCATCTCCTCATCAATCACCGCGCCAAAAATCAGGTTCACATCGGGGTGCGCCGACTCGCGGATAATCGAAGCCGCCTGGTTAATTTCGTACAAACTCAAGTTTGTCCCGCCAGTGACATTAAACAAAATCCCGCGCGCCCCATCAATTGTCACATCCAGCAGGCTGCTGGTCATCGCCGATTCCGCCGCTTGCCGCGCCCGGTCATCGCCAGAACCGACGCCCACCGCCATCAACGCCGCCCCGCCCAGCGACATGATCGTCTTCACGTCGGCAAAGTCCAGGTTGATGAGGCCCGGCACGGTGATCAACTCGCTGATGCCTTGGATGCCCTGCCGCAGCACATCATCCGCCATCTTGAACGAATCGAGCAAGGAGACGCGGCGATCGGCCGTTTCCAGCAGTTTGTCATTGGGAATGACGATCAGGGTGTCCACATGCTTCTTCAACTCTTCAATGCCCGCCTCGGCCGCGCGGGCGCGGTGCGTGCCTTCAAACATGAACGGCTTCGTCACCACGCCGATGGTCAGCGCCCCTTCTTCGCGGGCGGCTTTAGCCACGATGGGGGCCGCGCCGGTGCCGGTGCCGCCGCCCATGCCGGCGGTGACGAACACCATGTCCGACCCTTCCAGCGATTGGTGCAGCTCTTCCAGCGACTCCTCGGCCGATTTAGCGCCGATTTCCGGGTTGCCGCCGGAGCCAAGCCCGCGCGTGGTGCGTTTGCCGATTTGCAGTTGCTGCTGCGACAGACTGCTCAACAACGCCTGCCGGTCGGTGTTGATGGCTACAAATTCCACCCCGGCGATGTTCTCCTCAATCATGCGATTGACGGCGTTACTGCCGCCGCCGCCGACGCCGACGACCCGAATCAAAGCGGATCCTTCGGCGGTTGGCATTCGTTGGACGCCATTCATTCCACTGTTCTGTTTCATCTTCTTACCCCTTTGCTTGTTACTTCTGGTTTACCCTCTGCTAAGAATTATCTTCGGGCAAAAGCGCCCGTAAAATACCGGTTACTTTATTGCCCCAGCGACGGCGAGACGGCCGTGCCCGGAACATATGATGATCTTCACTCATCACCCAGCCCAGGAGACCGACGCTGGTAGCATAAGCCGGGCTGTTCAAGGCATCTACCAATCCCAGCAAATTGCGCGGGCCGGCCACGCGCGCCGGCACGTTCAGCACCCGTTCTGCCACATCGGTGATGCCCCGCAACTGCGCCGAGCCACCGGTGAGGACGATCCCGGCCGGCAGCAACCCGCTGTATCCCGACCGTTCGATTTCCTGCAAGATGATCTGGAAAATTTCCTCGGCGCGGGCTTCCACCACATGCGCCAGGTCTTGCCGTCCTACCTGGATTTTTTCGCCGCCAAACGGTTCTACCGTGAACACATAATCCGGGTCAATCTGGCTGGGACGGCAGTCGCCATATTGAATTTTAACTTGCTCGGCCACATCATACGGCGCGCGCAGGCCGATGGCGATGTCGTTGGTGATGTGATAGCCGCCCACCGGGATGACCTTGGTGTGCCACACCTTGCCGTTGGTGTACAGAGCGATGTCGGTGGTGCCGCCGCCGATGTCGGCCAGGATGACGCCCATCTCTTTCTCGTTTGGTTCCAGCACCGCTTCGGCCGAGGCGATGACGTTGAGTACGAATTCCTCGGCTTTGATGCCCACATTGTTGGCGCATTTGGACAGGTTGAGCAGGGCCGGGGAAGCGGCGGTGATGATGTGGGTCTCCACTTCCAGGCGGTAGCCATGCATTCCCACCGGGCTGCGCACGCCGTCCTGCTCGTCAATGGTGTAACTGCGCGGGATCATATGCACGATTTCGCGGTTACTGGGAATGGGGATGGCCTGGGCGGCGTCCAGGGCGCGGTCAATGTCTTCGGCTGATACGCCAGCGGCGTTGCGGTTGATGGCGACCGCTCCCCGGCTGTTGGTACAGCTGATGTGCTCGCCGGCCATGCTGACCAGCGCTTGGGAGAGCGCATAACCGGATGTTTGCTCCGCTTTTTCCACGGCCGCCGCCACTGCCAGCGACGCCTGCGGCACATCAATTACCATTCCCTTGCGCATACCGCGAGACGGCTCAATGCCCAAGCCAATGATTTGTAACTGCCCCTCACGCACTGCGCCCACTAGAGCGCAAATTTTGGTTGTGCCGATGTCGAGTCCGAAAATGATTTCTTCCATGATGAAAACGAAAAGCGTAAAACGTAATGCGAAGAACGTAAAACGTGATTGTTACCCGATTACGTGTTTACCTGTCCTGCATACCTGCGCGCTTGCTCATTGCGCCCGATAGTACGGTTTCTCCTGATTGCTGACGCTGATGTATTGCGGCGTCAACCCTTGATCTTCCAAATTTCGCGCGATGGTCTCGTAGACGACCAGTTTTTGCGCCATGTCGGTTCCGGCTCCAAAATAGGCGCGCCAGCCACGGCCGTCCTGGTAACTCAATCCGCTCGACGGCCGATAATACAACTGGTTGATGTTGGGCCGCAGCTCCTTAAGCTGCATCGCCCCCGTCAGAACATCTTTGGGGATAAACGCCAATGAAGGCGAAGGCGCTGCCGGCGTTGCCGCGCCGCTTTCTGCGTCTGGCGTCGGTTCAGCTTCGCTGGATTGCTTGTAGGCGGGCGGCAGTTCTGACTCAATGACCAACAAATCGTTTTGGCCAGCGCGGGCGGGGATGAGACGGCCGTCTGCCGTGATCCAGAAATGTTCCCCATCTTCCCGCCAGATGGCGATGGGTTTTTCCTCGCCAATCTGAATGTCTACCTGGTTAGGCCAATTCAAAGAGACGGTGGCGGTGATGACGCCGGGCACGGCCGTAATCTGGGAGGCGGCATTGACCGGGTCTACCCCAAATATGTGCGCCCCGGCCAATCCGCTGGCGGCCACGATTTCCTCGGCGGGAACGGCCGTGATGCCATTCACCGGAATCCGCGTCAAATAAAAATTCTCATCCAGGCCAATCAACGTCAGCGCATAAATGCTCATCGCCAGCAGCATCAGGCTGATCCAACGCGCATTCCACACCACCATTTTGATGGCGGGCATTGGCGACGAGAAGCGCCGGTTGTTGCGTCGCTGCCGCTGCCGGGCCGCTTTGGGCATGGCCCGCTGCCCCAACCGGGCGGCGGTCGTCGCCTGCATCCGCCGCATCCGGGGCTGTTTTCGCAATCGTTGATTTTGTCCAGAACTTTTACGCCGTGCCATAATCTAATCCAAAATCTAAAATCTAAAATCAAAAATCACTCTTAAATCCGCTTTTCACCTCATGTCGTTCCAGCGCCAATCCAATCAGTCGGTCTAGCAATTCGTCATACGGAATGCCGCTGGCTGCCCACAACTTGGGATACATGGAGATGCGGGTGAAGCCGGGAATGGTGTTGATTTCATTCATATACAAGTCGCCCGTATCCCGATCCATCATTAAATCCACCCGCCCCAGTCCGGCGCAATCTATGGCCCGATACGCTTGCACCGCCAACGCCTGCACCTTACCGGCCACCGCTGGCGGCAAATTAGCCGGGATGATTAGTTCCGACTCTTCTTCGGAGCCGGGTTCGGCCAGGTATTTAGCGTGGTAATCGTAAAACTCGCGCCGGGGACGGATTTCGCCGACGACGCTGGCGATGGGATCGTCGTTGCCCATCACCGAGACTTCCAACTCGCGGGCGTCAATGCCCTGCTCGACGACGATGCGCCGGTCATATTGGGCGGCTTCGTCCAATCCGGCCCCTAGTTCGGCCCGGTTTTTGCATTTGCTGATGCCGACGCTGGAGCCGAGATTGGCCGGTTTGACGAAGACGGGATAAGACAAGGCAGTTTCTATTTCGTCAAGAACGGCGGACGGCCATCTCCCCCATTTACCGCTCAACGCCAACCGCCAGGGAACCACCGGGATGCCGCTGGCCGTCATCACATGCTTGAAGATGGCCTTATCCATACCCACCGCCGCGCCAACGACATTAGCGCCGACGTAGGGCAATCCGGCCAGTTCCAGCAGTCCCTGCACCGTGCCATCCTCGCCATACGGCCCATGCAGCACGGGAAAGATCACATCCAACTCAGTGACGGCCGTCAGGCTGGCCGGAGCAGTTTCTTGCATCCCCACCCGCATTAACGCTGACGATTTTGGGTCGGGCAACAGGGCGGCGGGGCGGGCGGTGTCCCGGCCTTCCGTCAGCGCCGCCATCACATCCCCAGTCAGCCAACGGCCGTCCCTGGTAATGCCGATGGGGATCACCTCATACTTGTCTCGATTCAAGGCGTCCATCACCGACTGCGCCGACATCAGCGACACCTCATGCTCGCCAGATCGCCCGCCAAAAATCACGCCCACCTTGATCTTCCGTTTCTCGTTCATTCGCAATTCACAATTCACAATTAATTATTCCCCAAACTTCCACTCGCCCACCAACTCCACTTCCAACTCCATCTCGATGCCGAACTTTTCCCGCACCGTGTTCCACGCCTCGGCGATCAAGGCGCGGATATCATCGGCTGTGGCCGTGCCGTCACTGATGAAAAAATTGGCGTGCTTTTCCGAAATGCTGGCGCCGCCGATCTGGAAGCCCTTCAAACCGGCGGCTTCGATGAGATAGCCGGCGTAATAATTTTCCGGGTTTTTGAACATAGACCCCATGCTGGCGCCGCCGGGTTGCGTTTCCTTGCGCCGGGCGGTAAAGCCATCGGCGCGAGCCGTCAGCACCTCCACCGATTCCGGCGTCAATTGAAGTTCGGCGGATAACACCACCCGCCGCGAGATGTTGCGCCCTTGTTCCCGCTTGAGGATGCTGTCTCGATAGGCGTATTTCATGTCGTCGGCCGTGTAAATTACCGCCCCTTTGCCCGGTTCCCAGATGGTGGCCGCCCGCAAGATGCTGTGCATGTCGCCGCCGTGCGCGCCGGAATTGCCCACCACCGCGCCGCCGACCGTGCCCGGCACGCCGATGGCCCACTCCAGCCCGCCCAACCCTTTGGCGATGCACTGCCGCGCCAGCGAGGAGAGGTTCATGCCGGACTCTACCGTGCAAATGACGGCCGCGCCGATATTGCGGAAGTTGACCGCTCTGGCCTTGTTCATGATGACCAGCCCGCCGATCCCATTGTTAGCTACCAGGATGTTGGAGCCGCCGCCCAGGATGAAGTAGTTGATGCGGCAAGCGTAGGCTAGTTCTACGGCCGTCTGCAATTCCATCCCGCTCGTCACCGTCACAAAAAGTTCCGCTGGGCCGCCCACCCGGGCCGATGTGTACCGGCCCAAAGGCGTATTCACCTGGCATTGTTCGCCAAACAATTCTTGGAATCGGGTGGCGTCTTGTACAGTTATTTCCCAACTCATTACAAATCCTCGAATTAACAATTAGCAATTGACAATTTCTTTTAGCCCGGCCAATATCCATCGGCCCACTTCATCACCGTCGCCCGCGCCCAACGTTATCACCACATCGCCGGGGAGCGCCCGTTCCAAAATGTAGTCGGCGGCCTGGCGGCGGCCGGGGATGTGGATAGCGTGGGGATGGTTCATGGCGGCGATGACGACGGCCGTATCCATCCCCAACGTGTCCGTTTCCCGGCTGCGGAAAATATCCAGGGCGATCACTTTGTCGGCGTCGCCAAAACTGGCGGCGAAATCTGGCAAATACAATTTGGTGCGGCTGTACGTGTGCGGCTGCCACACCGCCCACAACCGACGGCCGGGAAACCGCTGCCGCGCCGCCGCCAATGTGGCCCGAATCTCGGTGGGGTGGTGGGCGTAATCGTCAATCACCGTCACGTCGCCCAGTTCGCCCACAATTTGGAACCGCCGCCCCACGCCGCCAAATTCGGCCAGCGCTTGGCGGATGTCGTTGAAATCTACCCCGGCGTCCAGCGCCACGATGATGGCTGCCAGCGCGTTGCTGACGTTGTGCCGGCCGGGCAGCCGCAGGCGGGCCAACCCCAAAATGTCGCTATCATATTCGACTAAAAAATCAGTTCCGCCCAGCGGATTGGGACGCAAATCCAACGCCGAATATTGGGCCGATTCCTCCAGGCCGTAGGTGGTGATTTCCACGTCGGGCAAGTTGAGGTTGGCTAACAAGCGTGTCACCCCCACATCGTCGGCGTTGGCGATGAGACGGCCGTTCTCCGGCAAAAGTCCCACAAAGCGGCGGAACGCATCCTCATAATCGGCGGGCGTGGCAAAGATGTCCGGGTGGTCATGCTCCAGATTGGTGAGCACGATCACCTCTGGCCGCAAGCCGAGGAACATGTGGTCATATTCGTCCGCTTCCACCACGAAATAGTCGCCGTCTCCGGCACGGCCGTTCGTCCCCCAGGCCGGAATCGTGCCGCCGACGATCACCGTCGGCTCCAATCCGGCGTGCAGTAAAATCTGGGCTGCCATGCCTGTCGTCGTCGTTTTGCCATGCGTCCCGGCGATGGCGACGCCAATGTTGTCCACCATCAAATGCCCCAGTAAATCGGCCCGTTTCAAGACCGGGATGCCTTGCGCCTGCGCGGCTGCTGCTTCCGGGTTATCCGGCGGCACGGCGGAGGAGATGACGAGCGCATCCGCCCCGCCAATTTGCCCGGCTTTGTGCCCCTGGTAGACGATGGCTCCTTCTTGTTGCAGCGCGGCCGTATACCCATTCCGCTGCTTGTCCGATCCCGATACCACGAAGCCACGCCCCAACAGCACTCGGGCAATCGCCGACATCCCGGCGCCGCCGATGCCGACCAGGTGAAAGTGCATGTGGGGTTGGAGCGTGAATGGTTTCATTTTCTCAGATCATTACCACAATCACAAACAAGAAAACAACCACCACCAAGAGCGGCAAATAAGGCGCCAGCAACGGCAACGGCAGTTTTTCAATTAACGAGTTCACCACTTCTTCAACCCCCGGCCGAATCAGGGTGGATGGGTCGAAAGGGTAGGGCACGCCCGCCGGCAGGCGGATGAAGCCATCGGCCCCAACCTGGTATTCTAAAAACGCCCACAGCGTGCCCACGATCAAATAGCCGTTCAACGCGCCCACAACCAGCCCCAGTACCTTGTCTTGCAGACTGTCTCGAATACGCAGCCGGTCGGCCAATGCCCGCCCGGCAAAGGCCGGCCCCTGGTAGCTGAAAAAGGTGATGGCCAGATGGGTGAAGGCTAAAATGTAAAATTGCTGGCGGCGCGCGGCCGTTATATCCACCGGATTGGCGTTTACCTGCGTGCCAGCCCCCAACAAAGCCACCAGCAGGCCGCCAAATTGGTTCAGCGCAAACAGCGACAGCACCAGCCCGGAGGTGGCGATCACTTCCCGCGTCCACCCGCGCATGGCGCCAATGAAGGCGAAAAAAGCGACCATCAGCCAAAATGTTGTGCCCAATCCAATCATGGTTTTGCTCCTACGGCCGTCAGGGATGCCACACCTCGACCCACTTCCCGAATCACCTGCGCCAAATGCCCAGCCGCATCCGGGACGGCCAGAGCGGCGGCTGCTTGCCCCATTTGCGCTAATTTTGTTTCATCGCGCAACAACGCCAGCGCTGTGGGCAGCAGCTTCTGCGGCAGCTCTTCGTCCAACAACTGCACCGCCGCGCCCCGTTCCGTCAAATAGTCGGCATTAACCTTCTGGTACAGCCAACCCCAATGCAAGGCGGGAACCAGGATGGCGGGCAGAGCAAAAGCGGGGCATTCGCCCAACATGCTGGCCCCGGCGCGGGCCGCCACCAAATCGGCGGCGCGGAAGGCGGCCCCCATTTCTTCGAACAGATAGGGATACGGCCGATAATAAGCCCGCAGCTCTTCTGGCAAGGCTTGGGCGTTGGCCTCCACTTCCGGCCAGGTGAATGTGCCGCTGATATGGATGACCTGTACTTGGGGCAGCAGGTCGGGCAGGATACCCATCAACGGCCGGTTGATGTTGCGCGCGCCTCGGCTGCCGCCAAAAACGAACAGGGTGGGCCGATCTGGTGTCAAGTCGAACTGGGCCAGGGCGTCAGCTTTGCTCAACCGGGTAGCCGCCTGGATGTCTTGCCGCAGCGGATAACCCGTCACCACAATTTTCTCTGCGGGAATGAAAGCGCGGGAGCCTTCCAGGGTGCATGCCACTTTGCGGGCGAAGCGCAGCGCAAAGCGGACGGAAGAGCCAGGCTCGATATCCGGTTGAAAAATGACGATGGGGACGCGATGCAGCCAGGCGGCAATCGTCACCGGCGCGGCCACGTAGCCGCCGGTCATGAACATCACCTCTGGCCGGAAGCGGCGCACCAGGCGCATCGCTTTAACCAGGCTCCAGGCTAATTTCAATCCGTTCATCAGCGTCACATACAGCGGCACGCCCACGATGGCGCCGCCGCGAATCGTTTCCAATTTCAACCCGGCGCGGGGAACCAGGGTTTCTTCCATTTCGCCGCGGGCGCCTATCCATAAGATGTGGGCGTCGCTTTTCTGCAATTCGGCGGCGGCCGTCAGCGCCGGATAAATGCCGCCGCCGGTGCCGCCGGCGCAAATCAGAACGCGCAGGGGATTGGCGATTTGGGGTTTTGGATTTTGGATTGCTGCGTTCATCCTTCCGCCTTTCGTCTTGGCTGCGGCCGTAAATGTTTCTCGATGGCGCGATCTCGTGATACGTTGAGCAGGATGCCTACGCCTAACAGGGAAAAGAGCATGGAGGTGCCGCCATAGCTTAAAAAGGGCAACGGGATGCCGGTGAAGGGGATGACGGCCGTAATCACGGCAATGTTCATCAATGATTGGTACGCCAGCCAACAGGTGACCCCCATCGCCAGCAAAAATCCATAACTATCCCGTGCATTTCGCGCCGCCAAGATGCCGCGCCAGGTCAACAGCCCCAACAGGCCAATGATCAACAGCCCGCCCACCAGGCCCAACTCCTCGCCAATGATGGCAAACACGCCATCGGTGTGCGCGGCAGGCAAAATGCCGAACTTTTGTACGCTCTCGCCCAGGCCCACGCCAAAGATGCCGCCCCGGCCCAGGGCGATTAACGCCTGGCGCACCTGCCAGATGGCTTGATCTGGGTCGCGCAGCACTTGCTGCCATGCCTGCACCCGCGCCGCCGCATGGGGCAGGGCTTGCATCATGAAGAAAAAGGCGGCCGTCGCCACCGAGCCGCCGATGAGCATCTGGTTCCAAGTCGCTCCGGCCACAAAAAAGAGGGTGAAGGCGATGAGAGCGATGAGTCCGGCCGTACTCAAATCTGGCTGTTGCACGATGAGGAAGCTGACGACGCCGGTGATGATGGCGAACGGGATGAGGCCATAGGTGATGTTCCGAATTCGTTCCCCTTTGGATGAAATCCAATGGGCAATGTACAAAATTGTAGCCAGTTTAGCTAATTCCGAAGGTTGATAGGAGTTTTCATACAAACCGCGCGTCGCCCCGAAACTCTCTTCTCCCACCAACAACACCCCTACCAAAATGAGCAAAGCGCCGCCCATAATGATGACGGAGTAGCGGCGGAAAACGTGGTAGTCGAACTGCAAAATGAGGGCGATGCCGCCTAACCCCAGGAACATGGCGATCATTTGCCGCCGGAACAGGTAGGATGGGTCTTTGTACACCAGCAGCCCCTGGTCGAAGGTGGCGCTGTAGACGACCAGCATCCCCAGCACCAACAGTCCGGCGACGGCCAGCGCCATCCAGTAATCGAACTGGAATTTGAGGCCGGGACGGATGCGGTGGGTTCGTTTGCGAATAACGTTGATGGTGGTCATTGAATTTTTCCCAGAGGTGCGACGCACTTTTCAAGTGCGTCGCACCTGATCGTCACAATGCGTTTACCAATTCTCTAAACTTTTCGCCGCGCTCAGCAAAATCGGTGAAGGCGTCGAAGCTGGTGCCGCCGGGGGAGAGGAGGACGATGTCGCCGGACACGGCCGTGCCCGCCGCCGCCGCCGTCGCTTCCGCCAACGTATCCACACGGGTCAACTGCTTCATGCCCGCTTGCGACAACTTTTCCATGAGCAAATCGGCCAAATCTCCAAACAAGATGACATGCCTGGCTTGTGATTTCACTGTTTCCGCCCAGGCGTCCCACACCATCTCCTTGTCTCGGCCGCCGGCCAGCAGGATGATCGGTTCGTCGAAGGCGTTGAGCGCGGCCAGGGTGCGTTCTGGCGCGGTGGCGATGGAGTCGTTGATGTAGCGAACGCCGTTGTGTTCCCGCACCAGTTCCAGCCGGTGTTCCACGCCGGAAAATTCCCGGATGCCACGACGAATCGCCTCGATGGGAATTCCGGCGGAATCGGCCAGGGTGACGGCCGCCAGCACATTGCTGAGGTTGTGTTGGCCGCGTAATTGGACGGCGCTGGCGGGGCAGACGGCCGTCTCTTTGCCATTTCGCAGCCAGATATGATCCTCATGCACAAAAGCGCCGTCGATGATCGGTTTGGTCAGGCTGAAATAGCGGATATGTCCCTGGGCCAACGGCCGTAACGCCATCGCCCCCGCATCATCCGCCGAAAGGACGGCTATGTCGTCAGCCGATTGGCGGCGCAAAATGTTGGCTTTGGCGTTGATGTAGGCGGCCATCGTCTTGTGCCGATCCAGGTGGTTGGGCGTGATGTTGAGTACGGCCGCCACCGGCGGACTCTGCTGCCAAATTTCCAATTGGAAACTGGACAGCTCTTGCACCACAATGTCGCTGCGCTCCATTTTGTCCAGATCGGCGATGAGGGGACGGCCGATGTTGCCGCCGACCCAGGTGCGCCGCCCGGAAAATTGCCCCATCAGGCCGACCAACGCCGTGGTGGTGGTTTTGCCGGCCGAGCCAGTGATGCCGATGACGGCCGTCGGCGACCGCTTGATGAACTCTTGGGAATCATTCGTCAACGGGATGTGCCGGGCGCGCGCCTCTTTCACCAGGGGGGCGTCCAACGGCACGCCGCCGCTGATAGCCAATAGGTCTGCCTTTTCCAGTAAACTCATCGGATGTTCTCCCAGGACAAATTCAATGTCCCAATCCTGTAAATCGTTTAAGCTGTCGGTCAAGGTGGATGACGGCCGTAAATCTGAAATCGTCACCGCTGCGCCATGTTCGGCGGCAAACCGGGCCAGCGCCTTGCCTTGCCGCGCCAATCCCAAAATGAGGAGGCGTTTGCCGTTGAAATCATCCATTGCAAATGAGTAATGAACAATGGGCAATGAACAAATGCTTGTTCATTACTCATTATCATCGTTCATTGTTAAACCAGCGCCAGCGCCACGCCTAACATGCCCGCCAAAATGCCAATCAACCAATACCGCTGCACAATTTGGGTCTCGCTCCAGCCAATCAGTTCAAAATGATGGTGCAGCGGCGCCATTTTGAACAACCGTTTGCCGCCGGTTCGCTTGAAATAAAGCACTTGCAGCGTGGTGGACAGCATGGTGGCCATGGGTACGGCCGCGATCACCGGCAAAATCAGCCATTGATTCGTCATCAGCGCCACCACGCCCAACATGCCGCCCAACGCCTGCGAACCCACGTCGCCCATGAACATCTGCGCCGGTTTGGCATTGAACCACAAAAAGGCGAAACAAGCGCCCACAGTGATGAAACACAAGATGACCAAAAATTGCTGGTCTTGCAAAAATGCGATGATGCCATAAGCGATAAAAGCGGCGGCGGCGATGACGCCAGCCAATCCGTCCAGCCCGTCGGTGATGTTGACCGCGTTGGCCGTGCCGGCGATGATGATGACGGCCACTGGAATGTAAAAGACGCCGATGTCCAGCAAAACCGGGATGGTGGGCACAGCCATCCACCCATTTCGACCGTTGACCAGCCAATACAGAAAAACGGCCGCCACCAGCGCGATGCCCAGTTGAAACAAAATTTTCACCCGCGCCCGCATCCCTTCGCCCGGCCGCAGGCGGAAACCTTGATAATCATCAATCCCGCCCAAAATGGAGTAGGCGACCAAGACGCCCAGCGGGACTGCCACGCTCTCTGCGATCTCCAACGCCTGGACGATCTGGACGATGTTGACCACGACGCTGATCAACACGATCCAGCCCACAATGAGAATGCCGCCCATGGCCGGCGTGCCCATCTTCGCCAGGTGCGTCTGCGGCCCGTCTATGCGGATTTGCTTGCCCATCCGCATCCGGCGCATGAACTCGATGAGCGGACTGCCCCAGATGACAGCCATGAGGAAGGTGACGCCGCCTAATGTGAGGGCGAATGCCATGCCTCACCCTTCTCCCAGGGCGGTGACGATGCGATCCAGGCGCATGCCCCAAGATGCTTTCACTAAAATCACATCATTGGGTTGGATGCGTTCGCGTAGGGCAGCGACGGCCGTTTCCACATCATCCACTATCGCCACCCGATCTGGGGGCATTCCCACCGCCAACGCTTCCTCGCCAATCCAACGGCCGCGTTTGCCTACCGCGATCAGCGTATGGGCCACAACCGCTGCCCGCCGCCCCACCAACCGGTGGGACTGCTCTTCCACGTGGCCCAATTCCAACATATCGCCCAAGACGGCCAACCGACGGCCGTCCAAATCCTGGAGCAAATTCAAGGCCGCCATCATCGAATCCGGGCTGGCGTTGTACGTATCGTCAATGATGATGGAGCCATCCGGGCCAGGAACGGCCACCAGCCGCAGTTGCGCCGTCGTTTGCCCCAGTCCGGCCACGATTTCAGCCCAGGACATGCCATCTACCAAGCCAACGGCCGTAGACCGAAGTGCGGTGTGTACGTTATGCCGTCCCAAAAGCGGCACCTGCACGCTTAGCGCTTCCTGTTTGTGGTGGAGCGTAAACCGCACCCCTTCTAACCCCATCGAATGAATATTATCCGCCCACAAATCAGCCCGGCTGTCCAGGCCGTAGGTGAACACGCGGGCGGCAGTATGGTCGGCCATGCTCATCACCAACTCGTCGTCCCGGTTCAACACAGCCACGCCGTCAGCCGGCAAGGCTTCGACTAACTCTTGCTTGGCGGCCACGATAGCCGACATCGTGCCCAGCCGTTCCAAATGCACCGGGCCAATCATCGTCACTACTCCGATGTGGGGTTGGGCCAGGTCGCACAAGAGGGCGATCTCCCCCTGGACGTACATGCCCATTTCCAACACCGCCCGCTGGTGATGGCGCTGCAATGCCAGTAAAGTGAGCGGCAGGCCGATCTCGTTGTTGTAATTCCCTGGCGATTTTAAGGTGCGGTAGCGGCGGGACAAGACGGTGTGCATCAGTTCTTTGGTGGAGGTTTTGCCTACGCTGCCGGTGATGCCCACCACATGCACGCTGAACCGCTGCCGCCACGCTTTGGCCGCTTGTTGCAGGGCAGTGAGCGTGTTTTCAACTACCAGCGTCATCGGCGCGCTTAACGTTTGCGGCAGTTGGCTGGTGCGCGTGTCAATGGTCAGGTGGTCGCCGGGTAACGGCCGTTCCACCACCGCCGCCACTGCCCCTTTCTGGAACGCATCCGCCACAAAATCATGCCCGTCCACTTTTTCGCCGTCAAAAGCGAAGAAGAGGCTGCCGGGCACAACCTGGCGGCTGTCCACAACGGCCGTCGTCACCGCCGGTTCGGCGCCGGTGGGTTGGTAATCGGTGTACGTTTCCAGAAAATGCCCAATCGTTAACATACCTGATAGGCAGTATTCAGCAGGTAGTATTCAGTATTCAGTTGACATCTCTCACACTGAACACTGAACACTGAACACTGAACACCGTTTCCTAATTTTGCCGGGCGGCCATGACGTCGGCGCGGAGGCGGATGTTGTCCGGCGGGATGTCCAACAGAACGACTAGCTCTTCCACCAAATCGGCGAACACGGGAGCGGCCGTTTGCGACCCCCAGGGGGCGCTGGTGGGACGATCCAGCTTCACAAACACCACAATCTCCGGGTTGTCGGCGGGCAGCCAGCCCACAAACGAGCCGATCACATCATTCTCCAAATAGCCAAATTCGCCGGGAATCTGGGCCGTGCCGGTTTTTCCGGCGATAGTGTAGCCGGGAACCTGCGCTTGCGGCACTTCACGAGCCACCGCTTGTATCGCCATTGCTGTCAGCAAATCGGCCGTTTCTGGGGTGATGGGGCGGTTTTGCACATCCAGTCGGTGTATAAATGTCCCATTCTCCGTGCGAATTTCTTGCACCAGATAAGGCTGCATCTGATAACCGTCATTGGCAATAGCGGCAATCGCCGAAATCATCTGAATAGAAGTGACTGCCAGACTTTGGCCATAAGCATTGGTGGCGATAAACGACTCGGTCCAATTTTCGTCGCCGGGCAATGGCATGATGCCGCTGGCTTCACCCTCCAGATCAATGCCGGTGGGGCGGCCAAAGTTGAACTGCTGTAAATAATCGTAGAAAACATCCGTCCCCATCCAGGTGGCGATGGTGACCGCGCCTACGTTTAAGGAGCGAGCTAACAGCGTTGTCATGTCAGTGTCGCCAGGGGCGCTACGGTCCCAGTTGTAGGTAACGTGGCCGCCCACTTCGATGACGCCGGCGTCGTAGTAGGTGGTTTGCGGCGTGACGGTTCTCGAATCTAAAGCGGCCGCCATGGTGATTAACTTCATCACCGAACCCGGCTCGAACTGGGCGTTGACGGCCGGATTGGAGAAAACGTCCGCATCTTCTTCCTCAAAGTAATCGGCGGGGGAGTAGCAGGGCATGTTGGCCAGGGCAATGATGGCTCCGGTGCGCGGATCCATGACGATGATGGTGCCAGAGACAGCGCCGTGCTCTTGCAGCGCTTGCTGGAGACGTTGTTCAACCAGACGCTGCACAGAGCGATCAATGGTCAGGACCAGGTCGGCCCCTTCCCGAGCGACAACTCCCGGCTGCACGGTGAGGGGAGATACGTCAATTACGGCGCTGGCTTCCTGACCGGCCATCTCTTGTTGGTAGTAAGCCTCCAATCCAAACTTACCTTCGTCATCAAAATCGAGGAATCCCAGCGTGTGGCAGAGCATGTCATTCTGGGGGTAAAAGCGGCGTGGGATCGGTTCTAACTGGACGCCTTGACTTTCCAGTTCGCGCAGCATTCCGGCCGTTTCGGCGTTGACATAGCTAGAGATTAAGACGTAAACGGGGTCTTCCACTTCTTCTGCCTCGTCCTCGGTTTGCCCAGGTTTATTGTTGGATTGCGGGTCGATTTTAGCCAGGATTTCTGCCCGGGGTATTTGCAAAATGGTGGTTAAAGAGGTGGCAAGAGAATTAGTGTCGGTGATGAAATTGGGGGATACGCTGACGCGGTAATCCTGGGTGTTGGCAGCCAGCACGGCCCCATTGCGGTCGTAAACAATGCCTCGCTCCGGCTCGTCTATCACGGTGATGTAATTAGGAGCTAGCTCCCCCCACTTCGGGCCGTCAATGACCATAAACAGGAATAAGCGGCCGACGATGATGACGGTGGCAAAGATGAGACCAGCGATGACAAACCACAACCGCTTTTGAGCGTTATTCTTCACGAGACTCTCCTTTGACCAGGTCGTTGATACTGTCCTCGATGGCTAACCAGAAGGCTTGGCGGATAGTGGCCGGCGGGGGAGCGACGGCCGTCTCCGCATCCGGTGTTGAGGGTTCGGGAACGGCCGTCTCCGCCACTGGGTAGTTGGGGACGATCACATACTCAATATCATCGGGCCGCGCTGGGATAAACCCCAGCCGGATCGCTGCCGATTGCAGCCGTTCCAGCGACTGCGCTTCTGCGATTTGCTTCTCAATGGCCGAATTTTCCCGCTTCAAATCAATTAACCCGCTTTGCAAAATCTGCACCTGACGTCCGGTGGTGGCAATTCGGCTTGATTGGCGCAGGAAAATGGTTCCCAGAAGGGCTGCGATCACCAAAATCACACCCCAACCCAACACAGCCTGAAACTCAGCTAGTCGGGTTAGCCGTTTCAGTTGGGCGCGGGTTTGCCGATTGGGTCGCATAACAGTTGTCATTCGTTTATCTTTTCGGCCACACGGAGCCGAGCGCTGCGGCTGCGCGGGTTTTGCCGGATCTCTTCGTTGGACGCTTTAATCACCTTGCGCGTCACCAAATGCAACGCGGCCTGGGCGTTGCAGGTGCAGATGGGCTGCGCCGGCGGACAAATGCACCCCTGACTGAGCTGGCGGAAATATCGCTTGACAAATCTATCCTCCAGCGAATGGAAGCTGATGACGGCAATTCGGCCGCCCGGCTTGAGCAATTCTATTGCTGCCGGAATGCCTTGTTCAACGGCCGTCAACTCCTGGTTGACAGCGATGCGCAGCGCCTGAAACACGCGCGTTGCCGGATGAATCCGTTCCCGCCGCCGCACCGTTGTTTCGATCAACTCTGCTAGTTGGCGGGTGGTGTGAATGGGCCGGGCCGGGATGATGGCGCGGGCGATGCGGCGGCTGTGCCGTTCTTCGCCATACCGCCAAAAGATGCGGGACAGTTCAGCTTCCGTTAAATTGTTAATCAGGTCGGCGGCTGTTTCCCCGTGAGTGGGGTCAAACCGCATGTCTAGCGGGCCATCTAGCCGAAAAGAAAATCCGCGTTCCCGGTTAGCCAATTGCCGGGAAGAAAGCCCCAAATCGAACAAAATGCCATCCGCCGGGTCAAAGCCATGCCGGGGGACGATGGTCGCCATGTCGGTGTAGCTGGCGTTGACCAGCGTGACCCGGTTGCCGTAGCCGGCCAGTTTCGTGCGGGCAAATTCGACCGCTTCCGGATCGCGGTCAAAGGCCAAAACGCGCCCATCGGGCGCGGAACTATCTAAAATAGCGGCGGTATGTCCACCGGCGCCCAGGGTGGCGTCTATGTAACGGCCGTCAGCCTGGGGCCGTATCGCTGCCAAAACTTGGGCAAGGAGGACAGGGATGTGGGCATTTTGATTTGCCATTGAACTAAAACGGTAACTAATTTAGACATCCGATTTCTTGCTGTTGAGTACACAGGTATTCTTTTTGATGAGAAATCGGATGTCTTGCCGAGAGGCGTTTTAGATTCCCAAATCCTCCCAACGGGCGGCGTCGCCATCACTTTCTATGTCAGCGCGAACGGTTTGCCAATCGGCGCTGTTCCAGATTTCCAGATAGTTGAACATGCCGGCGATGACGACCTCGCCGTTGATCCCGGCAAATTGGCGTAGGTAGGGGGGCAGCAGGATACGGCCCTGGCGATCGGGCGCCAAATCCACAGCTCCGGAGAAGACGCGGCGGCGAAAGGCGCGCATCCCCTCATCGGATAACGGCCGTTGCGCGATACGGTTCGCCAATTCCTGCCAGCCATCCAGCGGGAACATCATCAGATTTTGGTCGAATCCGCGCGTGACAACCAAGCCGGCCGCCAGCAGCCCGCGATATTTTGCCGGGATGGTCAGCCGTCCTTTATCATCAACGGTGTGGGTGTATTCGCCCAGAAACATTTTACCCCTTATTAGAACAACCGTTCTTAAAACGTCCCATTTTCACTAAGGTTGCGGTACAAATTTAACTATTTTGTCCCACTTTACCCCACTTTGCACCATTTTTCGCCCACAGTATACACCAAAGCCCCATCTATGTGAAGGGGGCTGGTTCAATGTTTTAAGGTAAGAAGGGCTGTTTACCGAGAAAGAGGGCGTGAATTTTTGGCAAAAAGAAAGCTCCAGGTGGGGAAACCTGGAGCTTTTCTGAGGAAGGAGGAGGAAAACAAATGTTTCTTATTAGTCTCGACTTTAGGGTAAATCATTTGGATGTACAGGTAAATGGGATGATTAGGCCATGACATGGCTCCTAGTATCAGTTTTCAGTAAGCAGCAAGCAGTTTTCAGTTGTCGAAGCGGGAGTCGTCCAGTTTTTTGTGGAGTTCTTCTTCTGTGGACAAAGGCGGGGTGTGGGGCACGGCCGTCAACAGAATCGTCAACAACACAAACCAAACTTTGTTCGTTTTCATGTGAGCAAATCCACCCGGAGATTGCAAACCTCTGGGTGGATGATTATGAATTGGCGTGAATCAAGGCAACCAATTCATCAATGCGATTACGCCGGTAGAGGTACAACAATAACCTGCGCACCCTCTCTTTTTTGCCGCCAGCGCCCAACTGCTCCCAATCAATGTTCAAGCGGCGGGCCATGTTTGCCAGCGCGTTGAGGTCAAAATGGGCTAACAGGTAGTGGCGCAAGATGGTGGGCGGCGAATCCTCGGTGATTTTTTCCAGACGGGGCAAATTTTCCGGCGGCGGCGGGGTGAGGATACGTTCGACGGCCAGCGCCAGCGGGCCGGTTTGGCCGTTGGTTTCGGCCCAATCCATCAGGCGGATGATGAGCTGGTTCATCTCCTGGTTGAGGCTGATGATGTCGTTTTCGTTGACGCCCAAGTCAAAGATGAGGTCGAGGATGTCGTCGCGGCCCAGCCGTTGGCGAACTTGGTTGTAGAGCATTTGCCTGTCGAAAGCGGTGGCGCTGCTCTCAGCGGTGGGCGCGCGAGCTGGTTCAAAAATGGGTACGGCCGTTTCCGTTGGCGCGATGGTCACCGGTGACTTGGCGTCCACCAACGGCCGTAACAGCCCCCACACCCACACTGCCGCCCCGCCAAAAATGGCGCCGCTGATGATGTAGAAGAAAAAGCCTAGTTCTGCCAGCATCTCTGCCCGGCCAAACGTGCCCAGGAAAGTGTCCAACAACACGGCCGTCGTCGCCGCCAACAAGCCAATGCCCCACACCAGAGACGGCCGTCGCAGAAACAAGATTAGAAAAACAATGACGATGAGTGACTTAATAATCAAAAGAAATGTCATAATGGTTGTCAAATGCGGTTGACCTGACTATGCTACCGATAGATTTTAGCACCCACCTCCGCCGGTGCAAGGCAATCAGATCAGCGCAACCTGGCAAACCCTAACCCGTATAGGCAGTGGTTTGCCAAGAGGCAAACGAGTTGGAATGTTTATGGACAAGCAAAAGGATGACCCAATGGTATCGGAAAAAGCGCTGGCTGTGAAAGCGAAACAGCCGGGATTCTGGCGTGAAATGTGGCAGCAGGCGCGGCTGGTTTATCGGCTGGTGCGCGACTCGGAAGTGCCTGTTTATCTTAAGATTTTGCCTTTTTTGGCGGTGGCCTATGTCCTCTTTCCTTTCGACATCATCAGCGATTTCGTGCCGGTGTTAGGGCAGGTAGATGATGGGATGGTCTTGCTGATTGGGTCGAAACTTTTTATTGGGCTGGCTCCGCAAACGGCCGTCGCCCGCCACCTGCAAGCCATTCGAGAGCAGGATGGGTATGGCCCGGATGATGACGTGACCGATGCCATCATCATCGAAGCCGAACCGGAAAACGAGTAACGGTCAGAGAACGAAAAAAGACCGGGTTTGCGCCCGGTCTTTCCATTTTCGTTCTTCTGTAGCCTTACCGAGGTCAGTTAAAACCCTGACTCCAGATATTGGAGCAAGATATCTCCCCACCAGTAATAACCTGATAAGAAAAAGGCACAACAACAGAGGGTAAACAGCAGGAAGATGCCGGCAATGATCATGCCCGTGCGTCGCTTTTCCCCCCCTGGTTCTTCCACATTCTCTATCACGGGTGGTGGGGGTGGGGGCGGTGGTGGCTGCTGCCGGGAAACAGGCGGTGGTGAGGTGACTGGGGAGGCTGGCGGTGGCGCCAGATCGGCCGTCACTTTGGGCGGCGTGCGATCTTCCTCGGCAAAGGTCATCTGCCCGGCGGGATCGATCATCGTTGCCATTATATCGGCATCGCTGCCGACCGCTTGATATTTCAGGACGACGCCGCTGCCAAAGACGATGGATTGACCCGGCTGTAACGCCACCGGCTCATCCCCCAACCGCTCGCCGTCAATGTAAGTGCCGTTGGTGCTGCCCATGTCTTGAAGCTGGTAGCCGACGGCCGTTTTCTCCAGCCGGGCGTGGCGGCGAGAGATCTCCGGGTCGGCGATGCTGATGTCGGACATCGGATCGCGGCCCACACTGATTTTGTCGGCTAACAGGGGAAATGTCTGGCCCGGTTTAGGCCCTTTGCTTATTATGAGTTGAAACGTTTGCTCTGACACGGCTTCTTCCTTTTACCTGTTTGGCTGCCGGAAACCGGTTCCGACAGAGGACAATACTAGAAATCACCCGGTCACATTTTACACGATTTGTTTTAGACCTGCGAGGTTTTTGGAAACCTGGCAGGTCTAAAATTTAGGGAAGCGGCGGCGACGGCCGTTTCTTGATCAAGTCAATAATCAACCGCGCTTCAGGAATTTTCAACAAAAACACCATCCCTGTAAAGACGAGCAATCCGGGAACCGCGCCCGCCAAGACGATGATCAACTTGTTGATCAGGCTGGCGGCGGGGAAATAAGCGGCGGCGAGTTGGGCGGCGGCATACGCCACGATGCCGGTGAGCGCGGCCGCCGCCACTGCTTTGAGGGTGGTTTGGCCGATGTGATGGCCGTTTAGTCCGCCCAGATGCCGTTTCAGCAGCCAAAGCATCATCAGCGTATGCACAAATTGTTTGACGGCGTCGGCTACCATCAGGCTCAGAAGGCCCAGCGGGTTGAGAAGGGAGACGGCCGTCACCGTGTAGATGACGATGCTGATGACGCCCACCAGCGCCGGCCGCCAGGTATCCTTGCGCGCGTAGGAAGCGAAGACCAGCATCTGATCCACGGCGGCAAAGGGCAGGCCGAATAGGTAGATTTGCAGCACCAGCGCCGTCGTCTGCGTGTCGGCCGGGGTGAATTCGCCATGTTCAAACAGCAGGGCCACAATCGGCGCCGCCAGGGCGAACAGCCCGGTCATCGCCGGTAAAATCAAGGTGATGATCAGCCGCAGACCCTCGGCCAGCGTTTGCTTGAATGCAGTTAGATTTTGCGCCTGTTGGGAAAGGGTGGGCAGGGTGGCGATGGAGAGCGCCGTCACCACCAGGCCCAGCGGAAACTGCATCAGGGTAGTGGCAAATCTCATGTAGGAGACGCTCTGGTCGCCGGTGCGGGTGGCCAGGTTGAGGCTGAGGGCGATGGCGAGCTGGTTGACGACCAGCCCGGCCAGGATGGGGGCATACAGCTTGAGGATGCGGCGGATGGCGGGATGCTGCCAATCGAAGCGCCAACGCAAACGGCCGTCTCGCAGGGCCGGTAACTGCAAGACGACCTGGAGCATAGCCCCTAACAGGATGCCGTAGGCCAGACTATCAATCTGTTCTGGGCGCAGCAGGGCGATGAGGACGACGCTGCCGTTAAAGACGGCGCCGATGAAGGCGGGCAGGGCGAAGCGTTTGAGGGCGTAGAGGACGGCCGTCAACATGCTGGCAATCCCCAAAAACAACACAGCCGGGGTGACGAGGCGCATCAAGCGGATGGAGACGGCGGTCAACGCCGGGTCGGTGAACTCGTTGGCTCCCACCAGCCACGCCACCTGCGGCGCGAAAATCTCCACCAGAACTACCACGATGAGGAGGACGGCCGTGGCCACGCTCAACACCGTGCTCACCACCTGCCACAACGCCTCCCGCCGTTCTTTGGATGCGTAATCGCTGAACACCGGCACCAGCGACGAGCTGACCATGCCGCCCACGATGAGATCAAACAAGCTGGTGGGCACATAAGCGGCCACTTCAAACGCGCTCAAAAGCCCGGATGCGCCGAACAGGTTGGCCTTTACCGTTTCCCGCACTAATCCCAGCAGCCGGCTGGTGATGTTGCCCAGCGCCAGCACCACGGCGGCGCGGGCGATGCCCCGGCTGGCGTCGGGCGGCTGGCTGCCTTCGATGGGGATTGTTTCTATTTCGCTGGGTTCGACCACAATGTTGACCTCGTGTTTGCTGCGGGCATTCTAGCTGATGGCGGAGGTGTGGGCAAAACGGGTGGGGTACGGGTGACGGCCGTTTGCCCCATTATTTCTTCATCCTGTCGCCATACTTGCCCGGTGTGGTTGTGGTATACTACCCGGCATCCTTTGAGCAGACAGTTTAGCGGCGAATAAAAAAGCGATATGAATTCCTTGAATTTGATTGAGGTCAACACATTTGTCAACGAGCGCGTTGCTTCGCTTCTACAAAAACAATACCAATCGCTGGTAGGTGTGCGTCTGGAGAAATTATTAAGGCGATCCCCGCACTTGTTTTTGGAACGTAATCCAAGCGTTAGTGAAGTAATAGAACAATCGTTAAACGCATATCTGGCTGTCACAAGAGAGCATTTATTCCAACAGCTTTTAGTCGAACTGGCGCAGTTTATTGTTACACGGGAGGGGAACGGCCGTTCATCTGTCACCTATGGAATTGATCTGGAATTAACCCACAACGACATCCCGCATTTAATCATCATTCATCCCTGGCTTATCGAAATAGACAATTTCCCATTAATTCCACAACATGCTGCTGAAGTCCAACCGACAATAGGCGTCAGCTACGGGAAAGCGTATACCGGCTATTTACATGGTTGTTTGCACTTCATCGGGCCGCATTTCTGGCGCCTAATCAGCCCCAACGAAAATTTATACGCTGACTTAATTGAATCCATCAGGTATCGCGTTGGAACATATGACGATGCTTTTCACAAAGAAAAAGGTGCAGCCGTTAATCGTCTAACTCGTGACTCGAGTGTTGTGAATTTAGATTTGACAAATCAAATCAAGTATGCATTGCACAGATATAGTGTTTTAATGGCATAGAAATGCAGCTAATGATGTAAAAGTGTTGCGAAAATGATTGTCTAATGCCGAA
>JAJRVV010000030.1 GCA_024277135.1 Chloroflexota bacterium
AGGCTGCTTAACGAGTACAACATCGAAATTGCCGGGGGGTTCGGCCAACTGGCGGGAAAGGTGTGGCGGGTCGGTCTCATGGGCTTCAACAGCCGCCCAGAGAATGTGCTGCTGCTGTTGGGCGCGCTGCAAAAGATTTTGCATGGTTAGCGAGAGATTAGAGAGTGCTGCCTCGCTTTCTATTGTGTACTCACATTTTGTATGGCATAATAGTTAATGTATAATACTGTGCGTCAAAACAGGAACAACATAATGAGCGTCTTAACAAAAAAACCGTTTCAAATCTATTTGCGACAGGATCAACTGAATGCCCTGCGTTTAACGGCTCAAAAACGAGGAGTTTCGGTGGCTGAATTGGTGCGGCAAGGTGTTGATCAACTGCTGGTTTCGCTGCCGGTGGAGGATGATCCATTGTTGGACATCGTCGGTTTAGGTGATTCAGGATTGGGCGACCTGGCTGAGAATCACGATCAATATCTGGCTGACCAGGAAGCGGCGCCAGGAAGCGGCGAATGAATGCGGTTTTTGTGGATAGCGGCGCCTGGCTGGCGCTGGCGGACCGGCGGGATAAGTATCATGCGGCGGCAACGGCCGTTTACCCCCAGTTACTCCATCAATTTCCCCGCCTCGTCACCACCAACCTGGTTGTAGCCGAATCCTTCAACCTGATTCGCCGCCGTTTAGGCTATGAGCCGGGCATACGTTTTTTACGAAGCCTGCGCCAAAGCCCTCGTTTAACCTGGGTCTACGCAAATGAACCATTGGAGTTGGAAGCCGAGACGATACTACAAGAATACGCCGATCAGGATTTCAGCCTGGTGGATGCAGTTAGTTTTGCCTTCATGCGCCAACAAGAGATAGCTCATGTCTTTGGCTTTGACCATCATTTTCAGGTGATGGGATTTACTTTGATCGGGGTTGGGTAAAGATTACGTCTATGAGAGAGAATCTAGTGTCGCAGATTATGACGGCCGTACACAACTGGTGTCAAACGCGCCCCATTCGTTTGTGCATTCTGTTTGGTTCCCAGGCCACCGGTAAAAGCCATCCAGCCAGCGACGTAGACATAGCCATTTGGCCTGCCAAAACGATAGACTCGCGCACAAAATTGCGCTGGTTGGTGAAATTACAAAACCTGGTAGATAAAGAGGTAAGTCTAGCGCTGGTGTCGCCAGATTTAGACCCGGTGTTGGGAATGGAGATAGTGAGGGACGGCCGTGTCATTTTTGCCGTTGATCCAGAACTGTGGCCCAAAGAACGCGCCCGCCTTTGGCACGCTTTTAACGACAGCCTCCCCTTCCGCCGCGCCGCCCGTGAACAACTGCGCCAATTCGCCGAGGAAATACGCCATGACCAGTGAAGCGCTTCTGCGTAAACTTGCTTACCTGCGTCAGTTATTGATCGATTTAGCCCCTTACCGCGCGGCCACGCTTTCTGAAGTAACGGCCGAACATTACAAACTGGAACGATTACTGGAATTACTGGTCGCTGTCGCCACTGATATTTTATTTCACCTCTTGGCTGAAAAGGGAAAATCGCCAGACAGTTATCGCAATGCTTTCAAAATGGCGGCAGACGAAGGCATCCTTTCCCCCGTTTTGAGCCAACGATTACAACAAGCCGCCGGGATGCGAAACATCCTCGTCCATTTGTACGAAGATGTTGATTATGCCATTCTGCGGGACAGCATCAAGCCAGCTTGGAAAGATTTTACTCAATTCATCACCCAACTTGAAGCCAGACTCGATGAGTAACCCCACCCCCGGCTACCGCGCCGCCGCCCGCTACGTGTTGGCCGAACTGCAAAAAGCAGGGGGAGAAATGGAGCAGCCATGACATCCCCATCCGCCATCCCCGACTTTTTGCACGAATTAGCCCGCCGCGTCCGCGGCGACCTGCGTACCGACGCCATCAGCCGTACCCTGTACAGCAGTGATGCCAGCATCTATCAGGTGACGCCCCACGCCGTCCTCATCCCCCGAACCATCGAGGATGTGCAAGCGGCCGTCGAACTGGCGGCCCAATACCAGATGCCGCTGCTACCGCGCGCGGCCGGAACCAGTCTGGCCGGTCAGGCGGTGAACGAGGCGCTACTGATTGATTTCACCCGCCATTTGGACAGGGTGTTGGAGGTAAACGCCGAGGAGGGATGGGCGCGCGTCCAGCCGGGGGTGGTGTTGGATGAACTGAACCTGCATCTACGGCCGTACAATCTGCAATTCGGCCCCGACCCGGCCAGCAGCAACCGGGCGGCGATGGGCGGCATCGTCTCCAATAATTCCACCGGGGCGCACTCGATTTTATACGGCATGACGGCCGATCACGTCCTGGAAATGAACGTCATCCTGAACGACGGTTCGACGGCTCACTTTGCCCCGCTCAAACCGGCGGAACTAGCGCAAAAATTGGCGGGAAACGGCCGTGAAGCCGACATCATCCGCCAAATCCACCAATTAACCCACAACCCAATCCACCAATCCACCATCCTGCAAGCCACCCCCCGCCACTGGCGGCGCTGCGGCGGCTACAACCTGGATCGGTTCGTGGCGGGGGCGTCGTTCCAGTGGGCGCGGGACGGCCGTTTCAATCTGGCAAAACTGGCGTGCGGCGCGGAAGGGACGCTGGCGGTGATGACGGAAATCAAGCTGAATCTGGTTCCCCGTTCCACGATGACGGCGCTGGCGATTGTTCATTTTGACAACTTGCACACGGCGCTGACGGCCGTGCCCATCATCCTGGAAACCAGCCCGTCGGCCGTTGAACTGCTGGACAATCTCGGTCTCACCCTTTGCCGCGACGTGCCCGAATACGCCCGGCTGCTGGACACGTTTATCGAGGGACGGCCTGATTGCGTTCTGATCGCCGAGTTTTATGGAGAAAGCGAGCAAGATTTAAGATCAAAAGTTGTGGATTTGCAGAGTGTATTGCAGCGGGGCCGGGCCGGACATACCGCCGTCACCATCGCCTATGACACACAGCGGCAAGCCAACGTGTGGAAGGTGCGCAAGGTGGGGCTGGGGCTGCTCATGTCCATCAAGGGCGACCACAAGCCGATTCCTTTCATCGAGGACGCGGCCGTGCCCGTCGCACATCTGGCCGAGTACGTGCAAAAAGTGGAACAGTTTTGTCACGACATCGGCACGGAGGTGGCCTACTACGCCCACGCCAGCGCCGGCTGCCTGCACGTCCGCCCGCTGATCAACGCCAAAAGAGCCAGCGAAGTAGCCAAACTGCCCCAGATCACCCAATTTTCGATTGACCTGCTCAAAGGATACGGCGGCTCACTCTCCAGCGAACATGGCGACGGCCGCGCCCGCAGTTGGTTCAACGAAGCCTTCTTTGGCCCCGACTTGTACGCTCTCTACCGGCAGGTGAAGCGCATTTTCGACCCGGACAATCTGCTCAATCCGGGCAACATCGTAGACGCCGGGCCGATGACCGAAAACCTGCGCACCGGCGAAAGCTACCGGTTCGCCCCCCTCACCCCTCACCTCGATTTCAGCGAACATGGCGAGACGGCGGCCGGCGGCTTCGACCGGGCCATCGAGATGTGCAACGGCGCTGGCATCTGCCGCAAGCGGACGATAGGTACCATGTGCCCCAGTTTCCAGGTAACGCGAGAGGAGATGCATAGCACGCGCGGCCGGGCCAACTTGTTGCGGGCAGCGTTTTCGGGGAGACTAGAGACTGGAGACTGGGCAATCTCCAATCCCCCACTCTCCCAGGCGTTGTACGAGGCGATGGATTTGTGCATTGAGTGCAAAGCGTGCCGGGCGGAATGCCCCTCCTCGGTGGACATGGCGAAAATTAAGTTTGAGTTCCTGGCGCAACATTACGACGCGCGCGGCATCCCCCTGCGCGCCCGTCTCTTTGCCCATATCCCCCGGCTTAACCGGCTGGGCGGCGGCCCGCTGGCTCCCCTAGCCAATTGGACGCTGCGCAACCGCCTCGTCCGCGCCGGCATGGAACGTTTCCTGGGCATCTCCGCCAATCGCGCACTGCCGGAGTTTGCAAGACGGCCGTTTACCGCAGGGTTCAACACCCAATCCAAAATCCAAAGTCCAAAATCCAAAATCGCTCTCTACGTTGATCCCTTCACCAACCACACCGAGCCGGACGTTCCGCTGGCGGCGGCAGAGGTGCTGGCGGCGGCCGGGTTTGAAGTGACGGCCGTAGATGTGAGGGATGACGGCCGTGCCGCCATCTCCAAAGGGGTGGTGGACCAAGCCCGCGCCGCCGCCTGGCGCACGGTGGGCAAGCTGGCCCCCTTCGCCGAACAAGGCGTCCCCATCGTCGGCGTGGAACCTTCCAGCCTGCTCAGCCTGCGCGACGAGTATCTCTACCTGCTTCCCGGCGACGAGCGGGCAAATCTGGTGGCCGAATATGCTTTCACTTTTGAGGAATTCATCGCCCAACAAGCCGACGCCGGGACGCTCAACCTGAGCTTCAGCGACGAACCACGCCACATCCTGCTGCACGGCCACTGCCACCAGAAGGCGTTGGTGGGCACGAAACCGGCTCATCGCACGCTTGGCCTGCTGCCCAACGCCACCATCGAGGAGGTGGATTCCGGCTGCTGCGGCATGGCTGGCTCTTTTGGGTACGAGGCGGAGCATGTGGCGATTTCGCTGCAAATGGGGGAGCGGCGGCTGTTCCCGGCCGTGCGCGCCGCCGCGCCGAACACGATTGTTGTAGCGGCGGGGACGAGTTGCCGGCATCAGATTAGGGAGGGGGGAGACGGCCGTACCGCCCTGCACCCGGCGCAGGTTTTACAGACAGCGTTAGTTTGGTAAGAAGTAAGCAACCCTGTAAAATCATTTTCTAAAGTTTTTTTGATGCTAAAACACGCACAGTAATCTCAGGAAGAGCAAATGCCAATTGAAGATAAAACTGGTGGAATCTGATTCATTCAATAAACCCTATCGTGCAGATTTTATAGATAACCGACATATTGATGAACTTGAAAACAACCTGACCATTACCTTCACTTACCAAAAGACAGCGCAGTTTCCCAAGTTAAGTCAATGACTTGACATAGGGTCGAATTTGTTGTATTGTTACAACAAATATAATTGTTGTAGTATCCCGCATGTCAAGAACCGTATGAGCAAGATTGAATTATTAGACAATTACGCCGGTGTCGCTGAAGTGAGTGAACGCCTGAACATTCACCCGGAATCGGTGCGGCGGCTCATACGCCAGGGGAAACTGCCGGCCATCAAGTTTGGTAACAAATGGCTGGTAGAAAAGGCAACTCTGGAGCAGTACGCCAGTCGTTACGATCCCCGTCCCGGAAATAAGGCAACTTTACTGTAACGGATATAGGACAGGCGCGGGCAGAGTTAGGATCGCAGGGCTAATGTCCGCAAAATTGATCGGGTCGAAGAGGGTAGACACATGCAAAGAGCGCCAGAGTTAGAAAATGCAGCTTGTATCCGCGTCATCGGCGTGGGCGGTGGCGGTTGTAATGCCATCAACCGCATGATCACGGAAGGGATCAGCGGCGTAGATTTCATCGCCATCAACACAGATAACCAGGCACTGCTCTTGTCGGACGCGCCCACCCGGGTGCGCATCGGCGATAAGCTGACGCGCGGCCTGGGCGCCGGCGGCAACCCGGAGCAGGGCGAAAAGGCGGCCACCGAATCCTCGGAAGAGATGTATGAGGTGCTGGAAGGGTCGGACATGGTGTTTATCACGGCCGGGATGGGCGGCGGCACCGGCACCGGCGCCGCGCCGGTGGTGGCCAAAGTAGCGCGGGACATGGGCGCGTTGACGATTGGGGTGGTGACACGGCCGTTCCTCTTTGAAGGCAGCCAGCGCACCCGCACCGCCGAAGAAGGGATTGACAAGCTCAAGGAGCAGGTAGACACCCTCATCGTCATCCCCAACGACCGGCTGCTGGAGTTGACTGACCGCCGCGTCTCCCTGACCGAATCCTTCAGCATGGCCGACGACGTGCTGCGCCAGGGCATCCAGGGGATCAGCGAACTGATCACCGTGCCCGGCCTCATCAACCTGGACTTCGCCGACGTGAAGACGATCATGTCCGAAGGCGGCGCGGCCTTGATGGCTGTGGGCCGGGGCGAAGGAGAAGATCGCGCCCGCATCGCCGCCGAGCAAGCCATCAGCTCCCGGCTGCTGGATGTGACCATTGACGGCGCTCGCGGCATTTTGTTCAACGTCACCGGCGGGCCGAATATGAGCCTGTTTGAAGTGAACCAGGCCGCCGCCATCATCCGCGAGACGGCCCATCCCGACGCCAACATGATTTTCGGCGCGGTGATTGATGAAAATATGGGCGATGAGATGCGGATCACGGTGGTGGCTACCGGGTTTGATCGTTCGCCGGCCCGCCGCCAGATGGTGAGCCGCCAATACCAGGAACGGCCGTCAACCCCAACCGCCGCTGCCGCCGCCAAACTCTCGCCAAAGCGGGAAACCCAGGCCAAACCAACCGCCCCAGAAGCGGAAAAAGCCAAATTCCGCCCCAGCGATTTAGACATTCCCGCATTTTTAAGACGCCGCTAACACCTTGCCCAAGGTTTTTGTTGTGGGCACAATAATCGTGCTCACAGCGCACATCCCCTCTGCAAAACCCCTCGGTTCACATCTGGGCCGGGGGGTTTTTCTTTGTCAGACGCCAACTGGCAAGCTGGTAATAGAATTGGTATAATTTTTTCCTGTATTACTACCTCAAAAACTCCCTTGGGTATTAGGAGATTGGATGATTCAGTCCCAAATCCAGACATCGGATTATTGGGGGCGGGATTTCGCCCTGAATGATGCTGACGTTGAGCAAATCTACAACCATTTTCTAGAAGTTGAACAACCACAAACGGCGGCCGAGATCGCGCGGGTGATCATCGCCAGCCGGGTGACCGAAACGCAAGCCGCTATCGAGCGGCAGTTGGCCGGGCGCGCCATTTACCAGCCGCGTGAAAATTTCGAGGTTGGCGACGACCTGGTCTTCCCCTATTTTAAGTTTGCTCATAGCAAAGTGACGGCCGTGCGCCAGGGGTACAATCCGCAGGATGGCAAATTCAATGTCATCAGCGTCAAAATAAACAACAAAACGCGCGAATTCGCCGCCGGGTTGGCAACTGAGCATCCCCTCAACCACAACTCCACCAACGAAGCGCTGGGCCTGGAGCAGATGGATGTCGAGAGCCTGTACGCCCAATTTGGCGGCATCGTCGAAGAAAAATTGGCCGCCGCGTTAGCTGAACGGGAAGAATTCGTCCAGTTGAGCCAGGAATGGTTTGTCAAACCGCTGATTGCGGAAGTGAACGTGGGCCACCTGCATCTGGCGGAAGCGGTGTTGGAGATGAGCGGCGGCGGCCCGCTGAAGACAGCGGAAATTTTACAGCATTTGGACATGGACCCCAGCCTTGATCCGTCCGTGTTGAATTTCTCGTTGGATTACGGCCTGCTCAACGACGGCCGTTTTGATGAAGTAGCCCCCGCCGGCGAAGTAGCCTGGTTCCTGCAACGGTTAGAGCCGAAGGCCGTGCTAAACGTCCCAGATCGGCTCAACTTCAGTTCCATCCCTTATGACCGCGCCCTGCTCAGCCCCCAACTGCTTCAACTGGAGCGGGAATTAGATGATGAATGGTCTGATTTGCCGCCGGTCAAAACGGCCGAACCGGTGCAATTCACGCTGCTCTATCCTCACCGGGCAGCCGGCGCCATCCCGCTCACCGCCCGCATTCTGCCGTTGTTCCCCCGCAGCGCCTCCCCGCGCCAGCGCATTGTCTTGATTGACGAGTTCACCAACGATGAAATCGTGGCCTGGGTGGTGCAGGAACACCGCTACATTTACGGCCTGGAAGAGTGGTATCAGACAAACAAAATTCCCATCGGCGGCTACATCAACCTCAGCCCCGGCCCCCGGCCCGGCACGCTCCATTTGGGATATGAACGTCGCCGCGCCCAACGGGAATGGGTACGATTAGCCACCTCGGAAGACGGCCGTATCCATTTCGAGTTAAAACGCCGCGCCGTCCCCTGTGGCTTTGATGACTTGATGATCGTCGGTACCGATGTGCCCGTCGCCATAGATGCGCTGTGGAAACAAGTCGAAAACCGGCAGCGTTCCATCGCCTCCCTCGCTGCCGAAATCTTCCCCGAATTGGCCGAACCCAACCCGCAAAAAACGGTGCATGCCAAAACCCTCTACAGCGCCATCAACATGTTCAAGCGCGTGCCGCCTGGCCCATTATTTGCCGAGTTGGTGCGGCATCCCGCCTTCCAGCCGGTAGGCGATCATTACTGGACTTTTGACAAGAACCTCTGGAAAAACCGAAAATAACCCAAAGAAAAAGGAGTTCCCTTGTCCAGCAATCCACGACCCAAGTTAAAATCACTCAATATCAAAAAAGTGACGCCAGAAACCAAATTCTCCATTGACTTCGACTGGTGGGAAAAGTCTAACCTTGACTTGAAAACATATCTCCACTCCCGCCTCACTATCGGTGAAGACGTGAAGTTGGAATCTGACTTTGACATCGTGGACCTGGTGGATACGGAGACGGGAGAAGTGCGGCAAGTTGACGGCTTCCAATATGCCTTGCAAGCCTACTTCAGTCAACTGCCGGATGATTTTGCCGCCCGAACCTCTCTGGTGGATGCGGTTTTCTGCGTGCTCCTGGGCAACGCCAACCAGCCCATGTCCGCCAATGCCATTGCCCAACGGATACACCGTCCCGCCGACGTGGTGGTAAAAACGTTAGGCGGCGCCAAAATTTATCAAGGCATTTGCCCCTTATTTGATGACGATTAGCAACTGTAGACATCCGATTTCTCGCCGACTGGCACGCCAGCATGATGAGTGACCAGAAATCGGATGTCTTGTTGAGGTAAACCGACGGGTGGTGTTTCACTGCCCGTTTTTGCTTCACAGACATCCGATTTCTGGCTGTCGAGCGCGCTAATATCATGGGAAACAAGAAATCGGATGTCTTGGAAAAGGATGACACAATGCACGTTTTTATCGCCGGAATCATGCAAGGCGAACGGCGGGATGATCAGATTGATAGCCAGAATTACCGGCTGCTCATCACGGAAGCGCTAAAGCAGCATGTGCCCGATGTTCAGATTACCGACCCCTGGGCCATGAATCCCAACAGCGTCAACTACACGGAAGAGCAGGCTCGCCATACCTTCCTGACATTGACTGAGAAGGCGGCGGAGGTGGACTTGCTCATCGCCTATCTGCCCCAAGCCAGTATGGGCACGGCCATGGAGATGTGGCAGGCGTATCAAGCTGGCGTTCCCATCATCGCGGTGACGCCGCTGCGCCATCATTGGGCGGTACGGTTCACGGCCGCTGAAATTGTGCCGGATTTGGACAGCTTGATCGAGATGTTGGGCAACGGCCGTCTGACCCAAATCCTCAGCCAATCAACCCGGGTTGACGCGCCATGAGATGGAACTTAAAATTGAGGCGAGATTGGCCCCAGTAGCTCAATGGATAGAGCAACGGACTTCTAATCCGTAGGTTGGGGGTTCGATTCCCTCCTGGGGTACTGATTCAATGGTCAATTGGGAATGGTCATCAAACAACTAGTTGACCATTCCCAATTGGCCTTTTTTTAGGGAGCGGCGCATGATTTTTGTGACAGGAGCTACCGGTTTCCTGGGGCACAACCTGATTCCCCATCTTCTGAATGCCGGATACGCCATTCGGGCGTTAGTCCGCCCCAGCAGCCATACCGCTTTTCTGGAAGGTCTGGGCGTCGAATTGGCTGTGGTGGATGACATCAGCAACGGCACGGCCGTACACCGGGCCATGTCCGGCTGCGATCAAGTCGTCCACGCTGCCGGGCTGTTTCGCTTTTGGGGCGACCCGGCCGCTTTTTGGCGGACGAATGTGGCGGGAACGACGGCCGTCCTCCAGGCTGCCGTCGCCCATCAAATCAAACGCTTCATCCACATCTCCACCATCGTCGTCATCGGCAAAACCCCGGCCGGAACCGTGATCACAGAAACCACCCCCTGCTATCCCCAGGAACCGTACCAGATGAGCAAGCGGGAAGGGGAGCAGTTGGCGCTGGCCGCCGCCGCAGATCACGGCTTGCCCGTCATCATCCTGCGGCCAGGCGCATTTTATGGCCCCTGGGGGCGTTACGCTTTCAACCGCCTCTTTTTTGAGGAGCCGCTGCGAGGCTGGCGCATCAAGGTGGATCACGGCCGTCATATCACCTTCCCCGTCTTTGTGCCCGATGTGGCGCAGGCGATTGAACTGGCTCTGACGAACGGCCGTCCCGGCCAAATCTACAATATTTGCAGCCAATCCTTCAGCCACAACGAAGCCAACGCCATCATCAGCGACCTGGCAGGCATTCCCTATTGGCGGCTGCACATGCCCACTCCGATTGTGATGAACCTGGCGCGGGCGTGGACGGCCGTTTCCCGCATCACCCAGCGCGAACCCTTCTACCCCATCAACATGGCCCCCTACGTCTTTCAGGATTGGCAAGTCAGCGCCGCCAAAGCCAAAAAAGAACTCGGCTTCCAACCCACCCCCTTTGCCATCGGCGCCCAAAAAACGTTAGAATGGTACTGGGAACAGGAAATCCTAAAAGGGAGGAGCTAGAGCTAGAGCAAGAGCGAGAGTCAATCCTCTAGCTCTTGCTCTGGAGGAACCATGCCCATCAAAATTTTCACCGTCGCCGAAATGATCGCCGCTGAAAAAGCGGCCAACGCCGCCGGACACAGCTACGCCGCCATGATGGAGATCGCCGGCCGCAACGTGGCTCAGGCCATCATGGATCGGGTGACTGTGGCTGACAAGCGCGTTCTCATCCTGGTCGGCCCCGGCAACAACGGCGGCGATGGGTTGGCGGCCGGTCGTTATCTGGCTGAAGCTGGCGCTGACGTCGCTTTTTATCTGTACAAGTCCCGCGATCCGGAACAAGACCCCCATTTCGCCAAAGTCCGTAAGATGGGACTGTTCATCGCCGAAGCCGGGCTGGATCAGCGTTACCGCGTCTTGCGCACCCGGCTGGTACACACCGACATCCTGGTAGACGCCCTGCTGGGAACCGGCGTCTCCCGCCCCATTGGCGGCGAGTTGGCGAAGCTGATGAAAATAGTCCGCGCCACCTTGTCATCTCCTCTCCCCTTCATTGCGGCTGTGGATTGCCCCAGCGGCCTTAATTGCGACACGGGCGCATTGGATGCGCTGGCGATTCCGGCGGATTTGACGGTGACGTTTGCCGGGCCGAAGCGGGGGCATTTCATCTTCCCCGGCGCGGCTGCTTGCGGCGAATTGGTAACGGCGGAGATCGGCATTGACCCGGCGCTGCCTGTGGCGGCTGATGTGAAGTTGGAACTGGCAACGGCCGTCCTGGCCCGCCAGCTTCTCCCGCCACGCCCCCCCGACGGACACAAAGGCACATTTGGCACGGCCGTCATCTGCGCCGGATCGGGCCATTATTGGGGCGCGCCAATGCTGGCAGGCAAAGCCGCTTACCGGGCCGGCGCCGGGCTGGTGGCCCTGGCCGTGCCGGAGAAAATCCGGGCCACCGTTGCCGGGCAGTTGCCTGAAGCCACCTACCCGCCGGTGGCGGCCGCCGAGACGCTGGACGGCCGCAGCCTGAGCTTCCTACTAGAAACAGTGTCGGCCAAAGCGATGCTGGCCGGGCCGGGGTTGGATCAGGCGGCCGACTTCATCGTCGCCCTGCTGGCCGCCGACCATTTGCCGCCGCTGGTGGTGGACGCCGACGGCCTCAATCTGCTGGCCCAAATCCCCGGCTGGCAGGGCAAACTGCCGCCCCACACCATCCTCACCCCCCATCCCGGCGAGATGGCGCGGCTGATGGACATGCCGTTGGCTGAAATCAAGCAAATGGATCGGGTGGCGCTGGCGCAGGAACAGGCGGCGGCGTGGGGGCATGTGGTTTTGCTCAAGGGGGCTTATACGGTGGTGGCGGCAGCGGACGGCCGTACCCATCTGCTCCCCTTTGCCAACCCGGCGTTGGGCGCGGCCGGCAGCGGCGATATACTGGCAGGCACGATTGTAGGCTTACTGGCGCAGGGGATGGAACCATATGAAGCGGCCGTGCTGGGCGGGTATCTGCACGGGGCGGCGGCCAGCCTGTACGCTGGCAGTGTGGGACTGCTGGCCGGAGAATTAGCCGATTTGCTGCCGGAAGCGATTCGCGGCCTGTCAACGACTGATCATTAAAAGTTTGTACAACAAGCGTCCTTCATCGCTTGTTCAATCGGCTCCAGCGCTTCCAACCTGCTATTCTTGAGATCGCATTCCCAAATTCTAATAACATTCCAGTTGCTCTTCATCAACCGTTCAGTAACAATTCGATCACGCTCAACATTTCGTCGGATTTTGTTTCGCCAATAATCAGTGTTTGTAGCTGGCGTTGTATTACGACAATGATGACCATGCCAAAAACAACCATCAACAAAAACTGCTATTCGTAATTTGGGGAAAACAAAATCCGGTTTCCCAAAAAGTTTATAGTTCCGCCGCCATCCTTTAATGCCGCGTTCCTTGAATATCTGGATCAGTTTGATTTCTGTAGACTTGTTGCCTTTCGACTTAACGGCACGCATTATCTCGGAACGTTTCTTTTTAGAAAATGTGTCAGTCATTCCCGTTTCGATTGGTAATTGTTATCCAAGATTTATCAAAACCAATAGCTTTTAGTAGGGTTTCTGGAGCGGGTTGTGGCGGTTTCTTTGTTTCGATAATGAGACAATCGTGGGGAACTTCCTCAATGATTGTAAATTGTGAGCCATGTGGCTGCCATGTGAAATGGTGCTTTTGAGTTTCTTTTGAATAACCTTCCAAGTTCTTTCGTTTGTTCCATTTTCACACAAAGAGTTCTGGATCATAACGTATCGTTTCAAACTCAAAAACAGCTACCGTTAACAAATCGTTGGACTTAATCAGGACAACAGTTCTGAGGTGCTTGTATTTTTCTCTGATGGAAGAAATGCGCTCGTTCCAAATTGAAAGAATCTGCTCCCCTAATGTTTCAGGGGCTATGTCAAAACCTATTTCACCATAAGAATAAGCGGGTGAATTTCGCCCAGAAATCAATCGAAGTCTCTTGACCTTTTTTGGATTTGAACTTTTGATGCTCTTTGCGCTCCAAGCACAATTCCCTAATACCACATCGTCAAGCCCAACGTTAGATGGTTTCCACTGGGCTTTGATTGCTTTTGCAAACATTTGTTCCCACTCCGAACCTCTAAGATCGGGAGTGCTTTTAGTTGCAAGCAAATAGACGATTTCCTTGCCGATAGCGTATCCGAAACTCTTTGGAAATCGGTTGAGAGGATACGGCGGTTTAATCTTATCTACCGTGCGTAAACGCGGCGTTTTCTTTTGAGGGGACATAACGTTCGTTCAGCAAATATTTTGTTTGTTGATAGCGATACCCATTTTGATTTGGTTCTGTCAAAATTTGGGATTCAAGGAGAATGGGGAGAAATGACTCAAGGACGGCACGCACAACGTTAACAGGAACAGCATTGCCTGCTTGCTTACGAATTTGGGCGTCTGATACTACAATTTGGTATGAATCTGGAAATCCCTGGAGTCTCAACATTTCACGCGGCGTTAACCGTCGTTCTCCGTTTACGAGTAAATAATTGTACGACGCCCCGGCTCGCAGCGCGCAAGAAAATGGGTACGAGCTAACATTCCCGGATTTATTTTCATGCCAAACGGCAGGGTTGTGTTTTGGCGTATGCTTTGTCAATCTCTTTTGTCGAATTCTTTCTGACGCAGAATATTTCTCGTCAACATCTGTCTCAAGGATATGGCTTAAAGATACATAGCTTGTTTGTTTGGCTGGCCACTGGAATTGTACCGGCTTATGAAAACCAACAATGAAAACACGTTCTCTTTTCTGTGGAAGGCCGTAATCTAGCGCATTCAACACCCGATAATCATAATAGTAACCTAAATCTGTCAAAACTTTGAATATCTTCTTGAGCGTTCTTCCTTTATCGTGACCAACTAACCGTTTGACATTTTCTAACACAAAGGCTTTTGGCCTTTTCGCATCCAGAATTCGCGCAATATCAAAAAAAAGCGTGCCTCGAGTATCTTCGAACCCTTCTCCCTTACCGATAATACTGAATGGCTGACAGGGAAATCCCGCAAAAAGAATATCGTGATCGGGTATTTGCTCCGCTTCAATTTGGGTAATATCTCCAGTTGGCAAATCGCCAAAATTAGCCTGATATGTCTCTCTAGCATAAGGATCAATATCGCTAGAAAAAACACACTTTGAGGGAATATGATATTTATCAAAAACCTGCGCAGCGGCAATGCGAAACCCGCCAATGCCACAGAATAAATCAATATAATTAATATCCATCCACCATTTTCCCATTTTACTAAAACGATTAAGCATATTGAGTATATGTAAACTTTCGATCTCGTCAAGAAGGCCATTTCTTGATTTGTCTATAAAAGTGTACATTAATTTGAGTAAGTTTTTTGTCGGAATGAGATTTGCTATATGTGTAGTATGCCGTATGATCGCGGCCATATTTTAGGAGGTAGTTCGAATGGAAAAGATAATCCCTGTGGGTATTTTGGGCGCAACGGGGACGGTGGGGCAGCGGTTTGTGCAACTGCTGGCGGAACATCCCTGGTTTGAAGTCGCGGCTATCACCGGCTCCCAACGCACCGCCGGACGGCCGTACCGCGAAGGCGTCAACTGGAAACTCAACGGCGACATCCCCGAAGCAGTGGGCGAACTCATCGTCCAACCCACCGATACTAAGCTGGCGGTCGGCGGCAAAACCCCGGTCGTTTTCTCCGCCCTGCCCACCGCTGAGGCGCGGGAATGGGAGCCGCAGTTTGCCGCCGCCGGATTCGCCGTCATCACCAACGCCTCCGCCTTCCGCATGACGCCGGACGTGCCCCTGCTCATCCCCGAAGTGAACCCGGCGCACACCAGCCTCATCCCGGCGCAGCAGGCGAACCACGGCTGGCCCGGTTTCATCGTGGCCAGCCCCAACTGCTCCACCACCAGCGTCATTTTGCCGCTGAAGGTGTGGCAGGAGGCGTTTGGCCTGGAAGCGGCCGTCATCACCACCTTGCAAGCCATCTCCGGCGCCGGCTATCCCGGCGTCTCCTCAATGGATATTTTGGATAACGTAGTGCCTTACATCGGCGGCGAGGACGCCAAGCTGGAGAATGAGCCGAAGAAGCTGCTGGGCGCGGCCGTTAACGGCCAACTGCAACTGGCAGCGGTCAAAATCGGGGCGCAGGCCAACCGCGTGCCCGTGTTCGACGGCCACCTGGCCAGCGTCTCGGTCAAACTGGGCCGCTCCGTCAGTGTGGACGAGGCGATTGCGGCGCTGGAAAATTGGCAGCCCCCGGCCGTTTGCCGCCAACTGCCCACCGCACCGGCCCGGCCGCTCATTTACCACCACGATCCGGCCCGCCCCCAGCCCCGCCTAGACCGGGACGCGGAAAACGGGCTGGCCTGGTCAGTGGGCCAGGTGCGCGAATGCGGCGCACTCGATTTGCGCTTTGTGTCCATCACCCACAACACCCTGCGCGGCGCGGCCAGCGGCGCGATTTTGAACGCGGAACTGCTGGTGGCGCAGAATTTTGTAAAGCGGGGTGGGTAAAGGGCAGTGCAGCCGCATCCATTCGCGTGGCGGGGGAGGCGCTGTGGTACAATCTAAGCAGATAGTCTGGTTTCAACAATTGTGGAAAATGTCATGAGGATTTACCTGGATGTTTGTTGTCTAAACCGACCCTTTGATGACCAATCACAAGAACGTATTCGGCTTGAAGCAGCAGCGATCGTGTTAATTATGAAACGCATCAAAGCCGATGATTGGACATGGGTAGGCAGTCCAGTCGTTACGGCCGAAATTCGCCAGACGCCAGATGTGGAACGCCGTCAGGCGATGATCGCTCTCACCAAACAGATTGACGAAGAAATTCCAATGGAGCCAGACATAGCCGCGCGGGTAAGGGTGTTAGAAACATTGGGATTTAAGCCTTTTGATGCATCTCATCTAGTCTGCGCCGAAATTGGCGCAGTCGATCTTTTTCTAACAACCGATGATCGTTTGCTGCGTACCGCGATGCGCCAATCGGATAAATTGCGGGTACGAGCGGCTAACCCCTTAAACTGGTTACAGGAGATAATGTGATGATAGACGTGGATCGCATGACCCCGGTGGAAATTCAACAGGCAGGTTTGATAGCTCTGGCACAGGAATTGGGGCCGGTTGGCTTCATTCGTTTTATGCAGCAATACGAGCTGGGAAAGGGCGATTATACTGCCGATCGGCGCCGTTGGCTGGATCGCTTGACCGTTGACGATGTATTGGAACTGGTACAGGCGGAACAGGATGACCGTTAGCCCGTCTCAAATACCTCTGAATCTGACCAGCCACAACAACCAATCCTTCTTTTCCGATCATTATCTCAATGACATTCTGCGCCGCAGCGATGATTGGCGCCGCGCCATCCCGCCAGCGCAGGAATTTCTGGCCTGGCTGCGCCACCTGTACGCTCAGGAAAAGGCGCAGCTGCCCCATTACAAGGAATCACAGTTGGAGGACAACTGGTTCAAGCCGATTTTTGATCGCTTGGGCCATGTGTGGGAAGGGCAGGCGGCCGTACCCGGTCTGCAAAAGAGCGCCAAGAAGCCGGATTTTGTTTTCTTCTGCCGCTTATCCCCGGCCGGGGTCACTTTAATCCTTGGCGATCAACTTTCTGGAACCATTTCAATATTCCCCCTTGATCATCATCAAATTTGGCGTTGTGCATTTAGCTTTGGCAAAATCGCATGGCACGCGAAACCGAATTGGGGGAAAACAAGGGGGTTTACTCTATGCGGGATTGCGGTCAAAATGTCACTGCCCCGTCGTCAATTTTCACGACACTTTCACAGTTGTAATAATATGTGAAGCCAGCCTGTCAAACTTGTATGATCTTCCTGCTTCGCCACGTCCCGTTTCTGGCGAAGCGAAACGAATGACGTGTGTCAGGATTCTGGTTAAAATGGCATATCAGTTCCTGGCATATCTAGGTGACAACTTTATCATGGAAGGTGCGGAGATTTCTAATAATTGATGACACGAGATCCGAATTCTGTTGATTTTTGGGACCAGAATTATGTCAATGGTTCGACGGGCTGGGATTTGTGCGAACCGACCCCGGTTTTCAAGCGATTGGTTGAGAACGGCCGTTTCCCGCCGGGAGAGATGATAGTATTGGGGGCGGGGCGGGGGTATGATGCCCGTTTATTTGCCCGCGCCAATTTCCGGGTGACGGCCGTTGACTTTGCCGATGAAGCGGTGAAAGCGATGCAGGAACTGGCTGATCCCGCTGCTCCCGTAGAGATTATACAAGCAGACATTTTCACTTTGCCCCTGGAGATGGACGGCCGTTTCAATTACATCCTCGAATACACCTGTTTCTGCGCCATTGACCCGGCGCGCCGCACCGAATACGCCGACCTGGCGGCCCGTCTGCTCAAACCGGGCGGCATCACCATCGCCCTCGCCTTCCCCACCAGCCAGCACACGGGCGGGCCACCCTTCGCTGTGTTGCCCGACAACCTCATTTCCCTACTGGCCGGGTATGATTTTCAGCTTTTGCACCGGGAAATGCCACCGGATTCCGTCGCTTCCCGGCGAGGCAGAGAGGAACTGCTCGTTCTGCAAAAGCCAGTCTGAATTCATCCCACTCCTCTCATCCCCGCCACCAATTGAAAAACGGGCTAAACCTTCTATACTGACATAAGATAGATTGTTTTATGTTTGATGGAAGAGCCAATGAACCGTAAATATTGCCCCCATAAAATCATAATTCCGTTGTTTTTACTGTTTATCCTGGCCGGTCTGGTTGTGCCGGTAAAGGCGCAATCTTATCAGCCCGTTGGTATTGGCACAATTGGAAGCGACGCCAGCGGCAACGCGGCTGCTGCCCTATTTTGAGGTGGACATTGCTGATGTCAACGGAGTGAACACGCTCGGCGGCTTTTTAGCCGGTTAGCTGGACTGGAACAACAGCGATTTGAGCGATGCTGGCGAGTATGTCATCTCTCAAACCGTCACCAGCGGAGACGCCTTGATTTCGGGGATCGTCATCATTTCGGCCATTATGATGATTGCAGCCGCGGTCTCTTACCGCGATTACACCTGCGCGGTAGACTGCTTTCAGATTGGTTCAATCTCTAAGATTGAACCAATCTCACTGTCCGTTCATATCCCCCGCCCATAACTGCTGCATTTCCTCGCATCGCGCCAATAGTTCATCCAGCGTGCCCGAATCCTCAATACGGCCGTCCTTCAGCACAATCACCCGATCCGCTCGCCGCAGTGCCGCCCGCCGGTGGGACACCACCAGGCAAGTGGGGCGTAAGACATCCGATTTCTTTGAGAAATCGGATGTCTGGAACAACCGCTGCCACAACGCCCGCTCCGTCTCCACATCCAACGCGCTGGAGAGGTCGTCAAACAGCAGCAGTTCCGCGTCGCGGACGAACATGCGGGCGGCGGCCGCGCGCTGAACCTGACCGCCGGACAAGCGCGCGCCGCGCGGCCCCACCAGCGTCTCCAACCCATCCGCCATTTCCGCCAGATCGCGCTCGAAGACGGCCGTCCACACACCCCGCTCCAAATCCACCCCATCTTCCGGCAGCCCCAACAAAATGTTGCGCCGCACCGTGTAGCTGAACAGCCGCGGAACCTGTGCTGTGTACGCCACCCGCGGCGGCGTCATAAAAGCGGCCGGGTCGGACACCCGCTCGCCGTTCCACCATATTTCGCCCGACTGCGGCGGCAGCAGCCCCAGCAAAACCTTCAACAGCGTCGTCTTGCCGGAGCCGATGCGCCCGGTGATGAGGGTGAAGGAGCCGCGAGGGAGGGTGAAGGAGATGTTGTGAATCCCAGTATTCAGTGACAAGTGTTCAGTATTCAGTTTGTCGGCGACTGGATACTGATTACTGCTTACTGAATACTGATAACTCAGCCCCTTCACCTCCAACTGCACCAACCGATGCACGGCCGTCTTCGCCTCATACGATAGTTCCGGCAGATCGCCCGTCAGGTAAATCGGGTTGTGCGTCACCGCCGCCCCCGGCGGACAACCCTGCATCAATCGCTCCATTCGCTGCGCTGAGACGCCCACTTGCCGATAGGTGGTAATCAATCGCCCTGCCATACGCATCAACTGGGTGGCGGGCCAGACGTAAGCGGCAAACAGGGCAAAATCGCCTACAGAGAACGACCCGGCGAATAACGCCTGCGCCGCAAAGAGCAAAATCAGCCCCACGCCCACATCCACCGTGCCATTGCCGAGCGTATCCACGATTTGCGTGATCAACTTATCCTGCACCATCGCCGACCGTCGCCGGTCATTCACCTGGCGGAAACGGCCGATCACCCGCTCCTCGGCGTCAGCCACTTTGATGGCCTGGATGGCGTTGAACATATCGGCGATGAGGCCGGTGACTTCAGCGGTAGCGGCGCGGCTGCTCTTGCGGATGGCAGCCGCCTGTTTGCTCAGCCGGTGGCTGATATAAATGACCAGCGCCAGCGGCATAAACGTCCCCAACGTCACCAGCGGGTTGATGCGGAACATGATGACCAGGGAGATGACCGCTTGAGCGCCAAAGGCGAACAGGTCGTCAAAAACGATGGGAGCCGCAGCCATCTGCTCGGCGTCGTCGCGCAGGGTGCTGATGATTTTGCCGGAGGGCATGGGGCGGCCAGTCGCTCGCTCGCCGTCGTCATCCCGCGGCAGCGCCACTCCACCCGGCAAAGCCAGAATTCGGGCTAACATGTTGCGAATCATCAGCGCCATGCCGTGCTGGATCAGGTTAATGGTGCCCATGACGGCGATGAACAGCAGGGCGACAGAAACGACCAGGATGCCGATCTGCCAGCCGACAACCGACCACAACGCCAGGCTGAAGCCTTCATCGCCGGTCAATCCATTGAAGAAGGCGCGTAAAAGCAGGCCACTGGCTGCGCCCAACGAAGTGTGGATGGTGAAAGGGATGATGTCCGAGGCGTAGTAGCGTGGCCGGAAGCGGATGAGTTGGAGGAAGTATTTGTAGGTTTTCATAGGTCACTTCGTGATGATTGAAGATTGTTATGCCTCTGATGAATCATCAATCTTTAGGCTGTCGCCTCCTCAAGCCCTGTTTGCAGAAGGATGTAAAAGTGTGATTTCGGATCATCTGCCAGTCTTGCCCGGTCGCCATGTTCGAGAATACGGCCGTTCCCCAGCACCATGATCTCGTCGGCGCGTTGCACGGTGTGCAGGCGGTGGGCGATGATGACGGCCGTGCGCCCGGACAATAGTTTGTCAATCGCCCGTTCCAGCAAGGCTTCCGTCGCCGGATCGAGCCGGGAGGATGCTTCATCCAGGATCACCAGCCCCGGATCGGCCAGGAAGACGCGGGCCAGCGCCAGTAGCTGCGCTTCGCCGGCCGACAGGCTGTGGTTAGCGTCCAGTCGGGTGTCCAGCCCATCGGGCAACGCCGCCAGCCAGTCGGTCAGTCCCAGTTCGTCAAGCGCGTGCAGGAGACGGCCGTCCTCCATCCCGTCGTCAAACAGCGTCAAATTGTCGCGCACGCTGGCGTGGAACAGCTCCACATCCTGCGTCACCATCCCCGCCCGGCGGCGGATTTCTGATTGGGTGGTGTGGCGCAGATCGGTGAGATGTCCGTTTCCTAGCCGAACCGCTCCTTCCGTCGGGTCATAAAAGCGGAGCAGCAGCCGGGAAATCGTCGTCTTGCCGCTTCCCGTCCGTCCCAGCAGCCCCAACACCCGCCCCGGCTCCAGGATGAAGCTGATGTCGTGGAGGACTTTTTCACTGTCAGTATTCAGTTTACTGTCCACTGAATACTGAATACTGCTCACTGAATACTGATCACTGTACGCAAATGACACCCTCTCAAACTGCACCGCCAGCGGCCCATCCGGCAAGCCTGCGCCCTCGCCGTCATGCAGGGTAGGTTGGATGGCGAAGAGGGCGGTGATGCGGTTTAGGCTGGCGGCGGCGCGTTGCAAGTCCTGCACCTGCCGCTGGATGGCCCACAAAGGCCCGCGAATCACATCCACGTAATAGAAAATCAGGTAAACGCCACCGATGGTCAACGCGCCGGCGCGGAATAGACGGTCGCCCCAGAAGTAGGCGGCGACGTAGGCTATCGCTGGCACGATGATGGGCAAGCCGATCACCCACAGGTTGAGCCGAATCGCCGCCTGGGTGCGCCGCCAGCGCTGGCGCATCAGCCCGTACAACTGGCGCAAAATGTAGGGCGCGGCCCGGTTGGTCTGGATTTCCTCTGTGCCGGTCAGCCACTCCTCCAGGTAGCCGAACAGGTCGGCCTCCAGAGCGCGGACGGCCTGCCAACGGGGGATGAGATGGCGGTTGAGCAGATTGAGCGCGCCCAACCCCAGCAGGGCGATGAGGGTGATGCTGGCTCCGGCCCGCCAATCCACCAGCCAGAGCAAGACCAGCACGCCAACCACCAGCAATAAATTACTGCCCAACTGGATGATGAGCTGGGAGAAGAAGCTGGCAAGCTGGTTCACATCCCCATCCACCCGCTCGATCAGTTCGCCGGGTTTGTTGGTTTTATGGAAGGACATGTCCAGTTTGAGGCAGTGCAGGGCCAGGTCGGCGCGCAGGTCGTTGGTGGCCGTCCAGGCCACGATTTCGCCGACGTAGGTTCCGGCCAGGCGCACCAGTTGGGCGGCGATGGCGATGCCGGTGAAGAGGACGGCCGTCCCCAATAATTCGTTGAGGGTACGGCCGTTTTCCACCCCATCCAGAAAGCGGCGCACCAGTTGTGGGTTAACCAACTGCAAGGCGATGCTGCCGATGAGCAGGATGAACAGCAGGATGACGCGCTTCTTTTGTTGTCGCAGGTAGCGGGCCAGGAGACGGCCGTATTGTGTGTAATTGATGTCAGATTTTTTGTTCATATGTTTTTTTAAGTCAGTCGGCTGCTTCGGTGACTATGTTATAATAATCAACAATTCCAGATAACTGAGGTAAGGCAATGCTTGGTAAATTCATTTTAAGTGATTATGTGATTATGTTAAACAGGCGATGAGCAAGGCCGAGTATGACAAGCTAGAAGATGGATCGTATGCCGGCCGAATTCCTGATTGTCCTGGCGTCGTCGCCCTGTCTGCTTCTTTGGCCGCCTGTGAAGCAGAATTACGTTCCGTTTTGGAAGATTGGCTGCTTGTTGGCCTGAAATTAGGCCGCGAACCGTTCCTTGACATTTTTCCATATGTCTGCCTATCATAGGAATGCTATTGTATTGTGGAGTAATCCCATGCTAGATTTACACTTAAATGTTCAACCTCATACGGCTAAAAGACTCATGAAAATTCTGGAATCTTATGCCGATCCGGAATCGTTCGCGCAGAATATCATTGGTTACCAAGTTGCTGAATTGAAGCGGGGCATCCTAAATCTACAACTTGACCTCCAGGAATATGAGTCTCAATATCAGATGACATCAGCCGCTTTTTATCAACAATTTTCTCAGGGCGACCTGGATGATCGAGAAGCGTTTCTCACTTGGGCCGGCTTGTATGAAATGCTGCGGGAAAATGAAGCGCGATTACAAGAATTGGCATGATCGAATCTTACTTTGCCGAAATCGAAACGGCTATCCAGGCTTTTCCCAATATTCGCGGCTACACCCTCAGAAAGAAAATCTACAATCAAAGACAAGGCTATATCGGCGGAACGATTATCTTCTCCAACGGATACCAGCTTGATTTTATTGAGGTAAAGAACAGTGATGTCCCCAACAAAATCAAGTATCGTTACCAGTACATGGACGAAAGCCGTTCGTTGATATTTCGTCAGGATAATGCGCCTCATCATAAGCAAATCCCCACATTTCCACACCATCAACATACACAGGATGACATCGTTGCCAGCGCTGAACCAACATTGCGTGATGTTCTCCTAAAAATTGCTCGAATAGAACGTGATGCGTGAGTGTTCTTCACGCATCACGTTTTACGCGGCGGCTAATTCCGGCTCCTTTGCTTGCCCATCCGCCGACGGCCGTCCCGCAAACTGCGTCAAGTACAACTCAAAGTAACGGCCGTGCCCCGCCAACAACTCCTCATGCGTCCCCATCTCCACAATCCGGCCCTGGTCAATCACCATAATCTGGTCGGCGTGGCGGATGGTGCTGAGGCGGTGGGCGATGATGAACGCCGTCCGCCCCTCTAGCAGCGTTTGCGTGGCTCGCTGGATGATGCGCTCCGTCTCCGTGTCCACACTGCTCGTCGCCTCATCCAGGATCAGGATACGCGGGTCGGCGATGAGGGCGCGGGCAAAAGCGATCAGCTGCCGCTGACCGATGCTGACCTTGTTCCCCCGCTCGCCCACGTCAAAAGCGTAGCCGTCTTCCAGCGATTGCACAAACGGGTCGAGGTGGATGGCCTGCGCCACCCGCCGAATTTCCTCATCAGTGGCGTCCAGCTTGCCGTAGCGGATGTTGTCGGCAATCGTTCCGGAGAAGGCGAAGCCGTCTTGCAGCACAATCGCCATCTGGCGGCGCAAACTGGCGGCTTGGACATCACGCAGGTCACGGCCGTCAATCCGCACCGCGCCTTCAATCGGATCATAAAAGCGGTAGAGCAGGCTGACGATGGAGGTTTTGCCGCTGCCCGTATGCCCCACCAGGGCAATCGTCTCGCCCGGTTCCACCACAAAATCCACGTCCCGCAAAATCCAATCCTGGTCGGCATCGTACTTGAAGTTGACGCAGTCAAACTGCACCTGCCCGCGAATGGGGGACATCGGCGGCGCGCTCGCTTTATCGGTGATTTCCGGCGGCGTGTCCAGGAAGGTGAAGATGCGTTCGGCCGAGGCCATCGCGCTCAACGTCATGCCGTACAGCTTGCTCATGGCGCTCAACGGCTCCCAAAAGCGCCACAGGTAGTTGATGAAGGCGATGACGAAGCCGATGGTCAGCGTTTCGTTCAGAGCCATGGCCGAACCAACGATAATCACCAGTCCGGTTCCCAGCACGCCCACGAATTCCACCGACGGCCAGATCATCTCGTCTGCTTTGACGGCCGTCATCCACGAATCATTCGCCGCCTGCGTTAGCCCGTCAAACCGGCGTTGGTTCCGCTCCTCGCGCACAAACGCCTGCGTCACCTGGATGCCGTTCACCGATTCATTGACGTTGGCGGTGATGTTGGAAATGCTCTTGCGCACGTTCTTCCAACTGGTTTCGATAGTCGTTCGCAATTTGTAGATGATGAGGATGAGCAGGGGCAGGATGACGAAGGCGGTCAGCGTCAGCCGCCAGCTCATCCAGATCATCACCGCCAGGATGCCGATCAGGTTCACCCCTTCGCCAACAAATGTGACCAGGCCGGTGTTGAGCAGGCGGGCGATGGATTGCACGTCGCTGGTGATGCGCGACAAAATCCGGCCCACCGGGTGCTTGTCGTAGAAGCGCAAACTCAGCTTTTGGATGTGGCTGAACAGGTCGTCGCGCAAATCGTAGAGCACGCCCTGGCCGATGACGGCCGACTGCCATGTCCGCATCCGTCCGCCGACCCAGGCCAGCAGGTGCAGGCCGAATAGGATGACGGCCAATCGTTTGATGGCGGCCACGTCGCCGCCGATGATGCCGTCGTCTACCACCCGCCCCAGCAGGTACGGCTCGAATAACGGCCGTCCCACGCCCAGCAGAATACCCAGCGCCACCAGCTTGGTCTGCCGCCGATACGGCCGTATATAGCCCAGCATGCGCATGAAGTATTGTTTGTTGAACGGCCGTTGTGTGGCCTCTTCCAGTTCTTCGTAGGTTTGGTAATCAGACATGATGTTTCACCTTGACCCTAAGGGTTTCCAAAACCCTTAGGGTCTTACTCATACGGCCAACGGCCGTGTCGTATAACCATTGCCATTCGCCCCCATTTGTTTCAGATAATCAGCGATCTCATGCGCCAATTCATCACTTTCCCGGTACTGTAACTCGTAAATCTTGGCATACTCGCCGCCCAGGGCCAGCAGTTCCTCATGTGTCCCGGCCTCGGCTACCACGCCATCCTTGAGGACAATGATGCGGTCGGCGTGCTTGATGGTGCTCAGCCGCTGGGCGATGATGACGCTGGCGCGCCCCTGCATCACCCGCTCCAACGCCTGCTGGATTTCATGTTCCGTGCGCGTGTCCACCGCGCTGGTGGCCTCGTCCAGAATCAGGATGGACGGGTCAATCAGGATGGCGCGGGCCAGCGACAACCGCTGCTTCTGCCCACCAGAGAGACGTACGCCCCGCTCGCCGATTTGGGTGTCGTACCCTTTCGGCATCTCCATGATGAAGTCGTGCGCCCGCGCCAGTCTGGCGGCGGTGATCACGTCATCCATGGTGGCGTCGGGACTGCCATAAGCGATGTTCTCCTGCACCGTTGCCGAGAAGAGAAACGCCTCCTGCGGCACAATGCCGATGTGGCGGCGCAGGCTTTGCCGGGTGATGGCGCGCACATCGCGCCCATCCACCAACACCTGCCCCTCTGTGGCCTCTTGAAAACGGCCGATCAAATTCACCAGCGACGACTTGCCGCTGCCCGTCCCGCCGAGAACGGCCACGATCTCGCCCGGTCGGATGTGCAAGTTCAGCCCTCGCATCACCGGTCGATCCGGCTCGTCGTCAAAGGCGAAGTGGACATCGCGGAACTCGATTTCGCCGCGTATTTCGTCCAGGTCAATGGCGTCCGGCGCATCCTCGATAACCAGCGGCGCGTCCAGAATCTGGAACAGGCGGGGGGCGGCGGCCAATGCCTGGCGCATGATGCTGATTAGCCAGCCCATGAAGCGCACCGGCCAGATGATGCCCCACAAATACCATTGGTAAGCGAAGAATTGTCCCAAATCGCCCTGCCCGTTCAGCACCCGCTGGCCGCCGAACCAGGCCAGCAAGGCGAAGGTCAGCCCCACCATCAAGTCCATGGCGGGGAAGGCGTTGGCTTCTAACCGCTGTCGGTTTAGCCCTTTCTGCCGCATCAGCTCGTTTTGGGCGCGGAAACGGCCGTGCTCCAACCCCTCCCGCGCAAACGCCTTCACCACCCGGATGCCGGAGATGTTCTCTTGCAGCGTCGAGGAGAGCTTGCCCATCTGCTCCCGCACCGCTTCCCAGGCAGGACCGATGCGCTTGTCGAAGTGATAGACGATGACTACCAGGATAACCAATGGCAGGTACAGCGCCAGCGTTAACTGCCAATCCAGCGAGAAGAGGATGAGACTGGTTCCGACGAAGGAGAGCGCGCCCATCCCCTGGATGATCAGCCCCCAGCCCAGGTACTCTTGCACCGCCTCCACGTCGCTGGTGACGCGGGACATGATCTGGCCGGTGGGCATGTCGCGGTAGAAGCTGGTGGGCAGGGATTGGAGACGGCCGTAAATCTGATTCCGTACATCCCGCACCACATCTTGCCCCACCTTTTGCTGCACGATCCACTGGAAGTAGTCCGTCACCGATTTGAACCCCTGCGCCAGCAGTAGCAGGATGGCGTAGAAAATAACATTCCTTATCTCGCCCGACTGCAAGCCGCGGCTCACCGTCCAGCCGAAAATCATGGGCACCACCAAGTCAGAGCCAATCGTCAATGTCGCCAACGCCGCTGACAAAGTGAAACGGCCGCGATACGGCTTTAAGAAACTGATTAATCGAATGAAATTTTGCATGATGAATCCTCTAAATTCCGTCGTGCAATTTTGTAAAATTGCGCATACAAACAACAAAAAAGCCCCGCATGTCATTTGCGACATGCGGGGCCAATTGACCGAGTGAGTGTTGGAATTCGTTTTCTATCTATCCACACAATCCTTCGTGTCCGTTGGACACCAATACATGCCGCAACCCAGCAACGTATCGTCTTCGCTGCCAGCGAAACGACGGCTCCGGATGATGATGATTTGGCTTAGCATGTACATGGGCCTCTCCAAAAACAAATTCCTGATAAACAGATGCCTTTCACGACATCAACCGGTACATTCTACTGGCGAATAAGAGTGATGTCAACCTCGATTTGAAATTTACGGGATATTGGCGGGTTTTTGGCCGGGATGGATTACAATCAAAAGAGGTGAACGAGCGCATCACCTTGCCATCTTGTCATTGTCTCAGGAGTCGTACCATGAAGCATCGTTTCAGTTTTGGCGTAATTTTTCTGTTTGCCCTGGCGCTTATGCTGGGGTCGGATGTGGCGGCACGGCCGTCTGCTACTAACATTTCCCGCGTTTCCATCAGCAGCGGCGGCGTGGCGGGCAATGGCTTATCGGATCGGGCCGCCATTTCCGGCGACGGCCGTTACGCAGCCTTCCAATCCGACGCCGACAACCTGGTCAGCGGCGACAACAACGGCGTCACCGACATCTTCGTGCATGACCGGCAGAGCGGACAAACCACGCGGGTTTCGGCAGCGATGGCGGGCGACGCCAACGGCGCGTCCCGAATTCCGGCTATCTCGGCTAACGGCCGTTATGTAATCTTCGAGTCTGATGCCGACAACCTGGTGAGCGGCGACAACAATGGCGTCACCGACATCTTCGTGCATGACCGGCAAACGGGCGCGACCACACGGGTGTCTCTGGTCAACGGCGGCGGGGAAGGGAATGGCGGCTCGCGTAGCCCGACGGTATCGGGAGACGGCCGTCTCGTCGCCTTTGAATCCGACGCCGACAACCTGGTGAGCGGCGACGCCAACAACGTCACCGACATTTTCGTGCATGACCGGCAAACGGGAACGACCACGCGGGTTTCGATTGCGACCGGCGGCGCTGAAGCGAATGGCGCTTCCTATCTGGCCGGGATTTCGGCCGACGGCCGTTTTGTCGGCTTTAGCGCCAACGCCAGCAACCTGGATGCCGGGGACAGCAACGGATTCACCGATGTATATGTGCATGACCGGCAGACGGCCGTCACTGAATGGGTGTCTGTTTCTACCGGGGCCTCCCCCGCCAATGGGAACAGTTATTGGCCCGCGCTTTCGGCGGACGGCCGTTACGTGGCCTTTTTCTCGGAAGCCGGCAATTTGGCGGCCGGGGATACCAATAACTTTTTCGACGTGTTCGTCCGTGACCGGCAAACGGAGACGACGGAAAGAGTCTCCGTCCCCGGCGCGGTGGGGCAGGGGAATGGCTCATCATTTGTAGCCGATATTTCGGATGACGGCCGTTACGTCACCTACTACTCGTCTGCCTTCAACCTGGTGAGCGGAGACAGCAATGGTCAGGATGATGTTTTCCTGTTTGACCGGCAAACGACGACCACCACCCGATTGTCGTTGAGCGCTGACGACCAGCAGGGGAATGGCTCGTCCTGGATTCCGGCGATTTCGGGGGATGGCGCGGCGGTTATCTTTTCATCTCGCGCCACTAATTTGGTGGCGGGGGACAGCAACGGCATGCAAGATATTTTTGTGGTGGATTGGGGGCCGCAGGGGCCGACGGCCGTCTATCTACCTCTGATTTTACACAATTACCCACCCACATTTGCCATCAGCGGGCAGGTGTTGATAGCTGGCGGCAGTCCGGTGAGCGGCGTCACACTGACGACGAATACTGGCGTGACGACGACCAGCGACGGCAGCGGCCGTTACCAGTTCGACAACTTGCTGGCCGGAACCTACACTATCACCCCGGCCAAAGCAGGCTACACCTTCACGCCAGCCAACCGCGCCGTCACCCTGCCGCCGGATGGGACGAATGTGGACTTTACGGCCGTGCCCGACCCCACGCCCACGCCTTCACCCACGCCCGCAGCCACCCCATCCCCCACGCCCCAGCCCTGCTCCGAATGGGTGAGCAACGGCGGGTTTGAAACAGGCGACGCCTGGCAAATTTCCTCGAATGCGTACCCGGCGGCGTATGACACGGCCGTTGTCCGCAGCGGCGGCCGGGCCATGCGCGCCGGCATCATCAATCCGGCGGACAACATCAGCACCTACTCCTCTTTTTGGCAGTGGGTACAAATTCCGGCCGATGCGGCCAACGCCACGCTTTCTTTCTGGCTCTATCCGGTCAGCGGCGAACCAGAGATGAGGAGACGGCCGTCCGGCTGGCAAGCCCCCGACATCCGCCAGCGCACTCTGGCTGAAGACGCCCAATTTGTCCTCATCTTTGACCAGAACGGCCAGCAGAATACCTTGCTCTTCCAGCGGCAAAACGACCAAACCTGGGCATTCTACCAGTTTGATTTGATGGCTTTCCGCGGCCAAACCTTCCAAATTTACTTTGGTGCGTTTAACGATGGCTTTGGCGGCGTCACCGGCATGTATGTGGATGATGTTTCCTTGCAGGTGTGTCAGTAGATGTGGCATTTCCCCAGAAACTCGGAGTTTCCGGGGAAATGTTCTGGTTGCCGCATCAATGAAAGTTCACTAAACTTCACGCTGTATCCCGTCACTGCACTGGCTAACGTTGAAATGGATACGGCCGTGTTCGTGACAAGCGAGCAAATCAGGAAACCTCCGGGAGGCTCCGCTCGACACCAGGATGATAACTAGAACCTCCCGGAGGATTGTCCCGCAAATGTAGGAGTGCAAAATGGAATATCGTCGTTTAGGAAAATCAGGTTTAAAGATCAGCGCCCTTTCTTTTGGCTCATGGGTCACATTCGGCGCCCAAATGGATGTGGACAAGGCTCTAGAAAGCATGACGGCTGCTTATGACGCCGGCTGCAATTTTTTCGACAACGCCGAAATTTACGCGCGCGGCCAATCTGAAATCATCATGGGCCAGGCGCTCAAAAAATCCGGCTGGCGGCGGGACAGCTACATTGTTTCCAGCAAAGTGTTGTGGGGCAGCGTCCCCGACGCCAAACCAACTCAGAAAGGTTTGAGCCGTAAGCATGTGGTAGAAGCGTGCCATCAAGCCCTGGAACGGCTGCAAACCGATTACCTTGACCTTTACTTTTGCCATCGCCCCGATCCGGAAACGCCGATGGAGGAAGTGGTCTGGACGATGAGTAACCTCATCCAGCAGGGCAAGGTGTTGTATTGGGGCACGTCGGAATGGTCGGCGCAGCAGTTGATGGAGGCGCACAGCGTGGCCCGGCAGTACCATCTCATCCCGCCTACGATGGAACAGCCGCAGTACCATATGTTCCACCGGCATACCATCGAGGTGGAATATGCCCGGTTGTATGAGACCATCGGTTTGGGAACCACCATCTGGTCGCCGCTGGCCTCCGGCATGCTCACCGGTAAATACAATGACGGCGTCCCGGACGATTCGCGGATGAATTTGAAGGGGTATGAATGGCTGCGAAAGATGTTTGAGGGGGAGGAGTGGCAGCAGCGATTGGACATTGTGCGCCAATTGACCAAAGTGGCTGATAATTTGGGTACGACGATGGCTAAGATGGCGATTGCCTGGTGTCTTAAAAACCGGAATGTGAGTACAGTCATCACCGGCGCATCCCGCCCAGAGCAGGTGCGGGAAAATATGGCAGCGCTGGAGGTGATACCGTTGTTGACGGATGATGTGATGTCCCGGATTGAAGAATTGCTGGCGAATAAACCGCAAGGAATGGCGTTTCAATAAAAACCCATTTTGGTGAGACACCTGATGCAGAAGTTGCCGCACACAGGTCTAAAAATTGGAGATGTGACGCCAGACGTGCTGGTGGTGGGGGATCCGGCGCGGGCGGAACGAGCAACGGCGTGGTTGGATGAACCGGTTTTGCTGGCTGATCAGCGGGAGTATCGGGCGTTTCACGGCCGTTTCCACAACATCCCCATCACCATCTCGTCACACGGAATTGGCGCGCCAGGGGCGGCCATCGCCTTTGAAGAGCTAATTGTTGCCGGCGGGCAGCGGATCATCCGCGTTGGCACTTGCGGCGGTTTGCGCCCAGAGGTGGTAGCCGGTAGTTTGGTGGTGGCAGCAGCGGCGGTGCAAAACACCGGCTATGGCATGTTGACGGTTCCTGATGGGTATCCGGCCGTGGCCGATGCCCGGCTGACCCTGGCGTTGCAGGCGGCGGCGCAGGCGGACGGCCGTGCTGCCCATTGCGGCATCGTCGTATCTTCCGACAGTTTCTATCCCGGCATCCTGTCCTGTCGTCCCCAATATGAGGCGTTGGCCCAGGCCAATGTGCTGGCGGTGGAGATGGAATGCGCCGCTTTGTTCATTATCGGCAGTTTGCGCCAGGTGCAGACGGCCGCTATCCTGGCCGCCGACGGCAATGTGCTACATTCCGTGGAGCAGATGGATTCGTACCAGCCAAAAGATGGACGGGTGGCTGCGGCGGTAGATGCTGAAATTAGAATTGCGCTGCAAGTTTTGTGGCAGTTAAGGCAAAATGAGAAATGAGAAATGAGTAATGAGTAATGAGTAATGAGCAATGAGAAATGAGAAATGAGAAATGAGAAATGAGAAATGAGTAATGAATTTAGCTGAAAAACGACGCGCCATCCGCCATTTGCTGGATGAACAGTCGCCGCTAGATGCGACGGCCGTCAAATATGCTTTCTATCATTCCGATGAGAAAACGCAACTGTTTCCCTATCCGGACGGTGCGGCGCGGGCTATCGGCTATGCGGCCGTTTGCCGGACGGGGATGGATTTGTTTCGGCCGTTTGTCACCCTGCGCTTGCCCATCCATGATATGGACGCCAGCCTGGATGTGATTTACCAGGCGATGCAGCCGGGAACGGCCGTCATCCTGGAAACCCCGGCCCGTTATGCTCCCCTCCTCAAAGCAGTGTTTGATGTGCAATCCGAAGAAGCGCTGCGCGGGTTTGTGCTGGATCGCAGCCGGTTTGAGCCGGTGATCAATGTGTTGGTGTCTCGCACCACCGGCGGTAATGGGCTGCCCCGTTTTGTCGTCCGCCGCAGCGGCAGCGATGAAGTTGTGGCTTCTGCCGGGCTAAACTGGCAGTCGCTCCGTTTTGCCGACCTCTCCGTGAATGTGGATGCCCGCTACCAGCAGCGGGGGTGGGGCAAGAGTGTGTTGGCGGCGATGGTGCAATATGTGCTGGAAAACGGCCGTACGCCCCTTTACCTCACCGCCGCCGAAAATAACAACTCCATGCATCTGGCCCGCAGCCTCGGATTTATTGACAGCGGCTTGCACACCGTCATGCTGCAAGCCGTTCTCCGTCCCCGCCCCTGACCCCTTTCTTTGCGCAAAATTCACGCCCCTTCATAGTCCAATTCACGGCGCATTCATGGAATCCACCTTCTGAAAATGCTAAGTTTTTCTTGACTCTATTGTCGTACCCAAAACTGAAAGGAGCAGCAGTTTTTAGATCAACGACATCAGGAGGCAGCCAGACGTTCGGTTGAAATCCCGCTGCTTTCGCAGAGTCTTGAACGAGTCTGAAGCATTTGTTCGGAGGTGTAGTTATGCTAAAAGAGACAGGGATTGTGAAATGGTTTAGTCGGTTGAAGGGGTATGGTTTTATTAACCCGGATAGCGGCGGACAGGAAGTGTTTGTTCACTATTCTGCCATTGATGGCGAAGGGTATCGGAATCTGTACGAAGGGGATAAAGTCGAGTTCGAGTTGGTGGATTTGGGCAAAGGCCCGCAAGCCCGCCACGTCATTTCTCGGCGTAGTTTTGGCGCCTTTGTCCCCGACGCTTAATAATTAACTCAACATAAATAACAGAAAAGCCTGCATCAAGCAGGCTTTTTGGTTTGGCAGAGGTGAAAGTTTACAGTTTTGTCAGGAAGATTTGCGCTAGACGGCTATTGGCTTTCATTTGTTTGATCATTATATCAATCAAAAACGGGAAATTGAGGAGCCATCGTTGTAAACTATAGGAACGACGCATCCCGGACCACATGGCATCGTGGACCAGCTTCTCATAAATTTGCAAGGTTTGGCGAGAGGTATCCTCCTTTGCCAACGCATCGTGGGCCGTTTGAGCCGCCAAATCGGCTGAAACCATGGCGTTGTGAATGCCGCCTCCGGTGAGCGGATTGATGAAACCGGCGGCGTCCCCCACCAAAATCGCCCCATCATACACATGCTGAAGCCGCTTTTGTGAGCCGAAGTTTAACTGCCAGACAGCGACATCCCGCAGCCTGAAGCCGGGCAAAAGCCGCTCTTTTATTTCGGGCATGGCTAAAAAATCATCCAACATCTTTTGCAGACGCCCTTTGCCATGATTGCCGCGAAAACGGTCAAGCCGCATCCCCAGGCCGATGTTGGCTTGATTGTCGCCGGTGGGGAAAATCCAGGCGTAGCCGGGCAGGATTTCGTTGTAGAAATAAAATTCAACCTGGTGGGGGAATTCGTCGAAGTTTTCAGCGTAGGCGCGCAGAGCGATGGCGCGGTGTTTGTCTACGTGCCGGTTGTTTTTAGGGCGCAGGGCACGGGTGATGGCGGAGGTGACGCCGTCGGCGCCGATAACGAGTTTGGCCGGGAAATCTTTGATGCTGCCATTGACGCGGGCGCGGACGCCGGCGACACGGCCGTTTTCCATAATCGGTTCCTTCACATCTGCCTGGAGAAATTGAGCGCCAGAATCAACCGCGTGCTGCTGAATCACCGCATCAAAATAAAACCGGGGCGCCACGTATGAATCGCCTCCTTCTGTTCCTTTTTTGAAATCTGCCTCCAACCGGTATCCTTTGGGTGACATCAGCAACATGCCGTCAAGCGGGTAAAACTCGCCCCGCTGCACTGCCTGGTTGATCTTCTCTTTCATGCCCAGCCGCCACATCAACTCAATAGCAACGGCGGGAACGGCATCTCCACAAGCTTTATCACGCGGGAATTGGCGGCGGTCAATCAGCAGCACATCGTGCCCTTGCTGCGCAAGAATGATGGCGGTGGTGGCGCCAGCTGGCCCAGCGCCCACGATGATGATTTCGTGTTTACTCTCCATTTCACTCCTTTTCGATCAGGTAAAAGAAAAACGGTTTTGGGGATTTCGTGAGGGTTTCAAAACGTAAAACGAAAAATGAAACGAGTTGTTGACGGCATTGCGTTTTTCGTTTTGTACTCAATCCCGCGCAGTTATTTATGTTAAATCCTCCTGTTTTTTGATGTAATCCAACAAGCCCTGACAACCATCCAGAACCAGTTGGTAAACAGTTTCGAAATTGCCGGTGTAATAAGGGTCGGGAACATCTCGTTCTGGAGTATTCTGAGCGAATTCGAGCAGTCGGAACCGCTTGTCGTGAGAACCAAATCGGCGTTGCAAGTCGTTGAGGTTGTTGTTATCCAGAGCGATGATGTAGGTGTGATCGGCGCGCATGTCGGCGTTGTTGATCTGGCGGGCACGGCCGTTATAGACAATACCATGATCTTGCAATACTTTCCGCGTGCCCGGATGCGCTTTCTCGCCCACATGCCACGATCCGGTTCCGGCAGAATCCACTTGAATTTGGGCCGATAATCCGGCTTCGTCTACTAATTTTTGAAAAACCGCTTCTGCCATTGGCGAACGACAGATATTCCCTAAACACACAAATATTACTGTAATCATAGGATGAATGACGAAAGTTTTAAGATTAGAAAAATAGGGGTGGTTTATGATACATAAACCATTGATTAGCGTCAACTTAAGCGCAGACTTCGCAGGTTTTGACACAGAATACCAGAGAAGCGACGCAAATAGTCAGCTAAGGGCACGGTCAGAAATAGGTTTCCTGTTTGGAGATTGGAGACTGGTTAACTGGAGGCTGGAGACTGGTTAATCTCTAATCTCCAGTCTCCAATCTCCGCTTAAATTGCGAGGTTAATGGCGAACGGTTTTTATGGCGTGAAGCCTTTTCCTCCAAACGGAAAAAAACGTGAAGCCGGCCAGGATCGAGAGCAAAACCAACAAGGAAGAAGACGGCCGTTGCCCTGATGGCTGCCCAGCCTGTAAAGTAGAGATGTTAACGGCCGTTGGCCCCACTTCCCCTATTACCCAATCAGAAAGCGTGTTGACGCCATCAGCGCAAACCAGATTGCTGGCCGTGCTGCTGTCGGGGCTGCGCGGGGAGCAGGCCCAGCCGCTGCCACTCCAACGACACAGCCGCAGCGCGCTTTCCGTGACGCCAGCGGCCGTCACTTCGGCATCGTCGTAATTGAGGCATAGAGACAAATCATAACCGCCAGCCCCGCCGTTGGGCGTTAAACTGAAATAACGATCCAGAGTAGCGTTGCCGCCACCGTTAAAATTCTCCTGGGGGTGAGCGGTGTTGGGGTACCCGCGTAAGGTCAGACCTGTCAGGCTTCCCTGGGTGGTGACGCTGATATAAGCAGTTTGACTGAGCAGCATCGTTTGCCCAACCCCGGCAACCGTCTGCTGGCCGCTGAGCGCAGTGAAGAAATCATCCCCATTGAACCAGCGGCTGCGGTAGGTGATGTAATCGGCGTCGGCGGCATTGAGCGGCTGCGCCAACAGACGCGCCCGCCACCGGTAGCGCGTCTCAAATGTCAAACCGGCGGCAAGTTCATTTAACGAGACGCCGGTGGTGAGAGTGTCGCTCCAGGCGAGACTTTGTCCCAACCCGGTTCCGTCAAAGGCAGCGCCTAAAGGCTTGATCTCCCACTCTAACTTTACCTGAGTACGGCCGAACGGCGTTCGCCCCAGAAGTGACAGGCGCACTTCGGTGGGGGAAATGGCCTGACCGCCGGGTCGGATTGGCGCCGTGTCATCTGCCCGGCGCGGCTGTGGAATGAGGTCAAGGCCATCCCCTTCGTTGCCATAATAGACGAAGGCGCTGCCTTCGTTTGTGTTGCCATTGGTATACAGGGGGGCGCCGATGATGACATCGGCGTAGCCATCGCCGTTGATATCCCCGGCCGACGCCACCGATTGGCCGAAGGCGGCGCCGGCCTGGTTGGATTCGGCCGTCCAGTCGGCAGATGTGCTAAGCCCGGTGCTAGAACCCTGGAAGGCAAATGCAGCGCCCTCTCCGGCTTCGCTATTGGTGTAATCAGGTGAACCCACCACCACATCGTCGTAGCCGTCCCCATTGACATCTCCGGCAGTGGCGACGGCCGTGCCCAGGCTGGCGTTGGCCTGGTTGCTTTCAGTTGTCCAAGCGGCAGTGGCGCTTAATCCGGAAGCCGATCCCTGGTAGACAAAAGCGCCGCCTTCACCCGATTCTCCGTTTGTATAGACGGGCGCGCCAATGATGATATCGGCATACCCATCCCCATTGACATCTCCGGCGGCGGCTACTGATTGACCAAAAGTGGCGTTGGCTTGATTAGATTCGGCCGTCCAGGCGGCCGTACTGTTCAAACCAGCCGCAAATCCCTGGTAAACGAAAGCCGCGCCTTCATCAGCCTCGATGTTGTCATAGAGCGGTATGCCCACGATGACGTCATCATAGCCATCGCCGTTGGTGTCTCCGGCGGTATTGACCGATTGGCCTAAGTTGGCATCGATTTGATCGCTTTCTACCAGCCAATCCTGGGCGGCGCTGAGGCCGCTGGCTGACCCCAGGTAGAGGTAGGCGGCGCCTTCGCCTGTTTGGCTGTTGGCATAGCCAGGAGCGCCAATCACCACATCGGCGTAGCCATCGCCATTGACATCACCAGCGGAGGCGACGGCCGTGCCCAGGCTGGCGTTGGCTAGATCGCTTTCAGCCGTCCAATCGGCGTTGCCGGGCGTGCCGCTGGCTCCCAATCCAGCGGCAGAACCCTCGAAGAGGAAAGCGCCGCCTTCACCGGCTTCCACATTCGTGTAAGCGGGCGCGCCAATGATGACATCGCTGTAGCCGTCGCCGTTGACATCCCCGGCCGACGCCACTGATTGGCCGAAGGCGGCGCTGCCCTGGTTGGATTCGGCCGTCCAGTCGGCGGCGGCGCTTAAGCCAGCGGCCGAACCCTGGTAGACAAAAGCCGCGCCTTCATCGGCCGTACCGCCGTCGTAAAGCGGCGCGCCGACGATGACATCGCCATACCCATCGCCGTTGATGTCGCCGGCCGCGGCGACGGCGAGGCTGAGTTGAGCGTTGTCTTGGCCGGATTCGGCCGTCCAACCGGCGGTTGTGCTCAGCCCAGAAGCATCCCCATAGTAAAGGGAGGCCTGACCTTCGTTTGTCGGCCCAAATTCACTTTCGTAAAATCGAGCGCCGACCAGAACGTCGGCAAAGCCGTCGCCATTGACGTCGCCAGCGAAACCAATGCCGACGGTGGCCCCCATTTGGGCATCGGCCTGATTGCCTTCGACCTTCCAATCGGCGTTAATGGGTGTGCCGCTGGCGCCCAGGCCGGCAGCGGAGCCTTGATAAACAAAGGCAGCCCCCTCACCGCTTAGGCTGCCATTATAAAAAGGTGCGCCGATGGCAACATCGGCGTACCCATCGCCGTTAACATCGCCGGCCGTACCCACCGCCCAGCCGAACTGGGCGCCTGCTTGATTGGATTCGGCCGTCCAGGCGGCGGTGGCGCTGAGGCCGGTTGGGGAACCACGAAATACAAAGACTCTACCCTCGTCAGCTTCGCCGTTGTCATAGCCGATAGCGCCCACGATGATATCGCTGTAGCCATCACCGTTGACGTCGCCAGCGGTGCTGACTTGGATGCCAAATTGAGCGCCGCCCTGGCCGCTGTCTATGATCAAGTCAGCGGCGGCGCTGGGGCCGGAGGGGGAGCCATAGTAAGCGTAGACACGGCCGTCATTCGTGCCCAAACCATCATACAAATACGCGCCGACGATAATATCACCATACCCGTCCCCATTTACGTCACCAGCAGTGCCCACCGAGTGTCCCATTTTGGTGTTGGCAAAATTGGATTCATCAGACCAATCGGCGTTCCCCGGATTGCCATCAACTCCTAAACCGGTGATAGAGCCGAAGTAAAGAAAGGCAACGCCTTCTTCAAACTCTGAATTGGTGTAGTTGTAAGCGCCGATGATGACATCGCTGAAACCGTCGCCGTTCACATCCCCGGCGGAGCGGGCGGAAATGCCGAATTGGGCGCCAGCCTGGTTGGATTCGGCAAACCAATCGGCGTTAGTCGGATCACCATCACTGCCCAAGCCAACGGCAGAACCGAGGTAAACAAAAGCAGCGCCCTCGTTTAATTGAATATCTAAAGGGTTTTCATACATATCCGCGCCAATGATGATGTCCGCGTACCCGTCGCCGTTGATGTCACCGGCCGTTCCCAGCGAATGACCCAGCCAGGCGTTTGCCTGATTGCTTTGTGCGATCCAGTCAAAGTTGATGCTGGGGCCAGTGGCCGAACCGTAATAAGCGAATACCTGGCCCTCGTCGGTCTCTCCATTATCATACTTCCAGGCGCCGACTAGAATGTCGTCGTACCCGTCGCCGTTAACATCCCCGGCGGTGCTGACGGCGTACCCGTATTCGGCGCCGCCCTGGCCGGATTCAACGGTCCAATTGGCGGTATCGCTTAATCGCTGTGGAGCGGCAGCGGCGGTTGGGCTGTTGAGGCGGTATTTGAGGGAGATGGGGAAGACGGCCGCTGCCGTATTAATGTTGAGACGCAGGACAGTTTGCTTATCGGTGGTGATGAGTGAAAGCTGGGAGGGCAGAGAGGCGGCGGTCTCATCGAGGGCGGACAAGGTGACGTAGCGCAGGACAGGGGTCCCGTCCTGAGTGCTGAATTGGACAGCCTGACCATTGTCGGTGATGACGGCCGTCAGACCGCCGGAAATTTGAATGTCAAAATTGATTTCTGCGTTTGGGTTGGCAAAAACTTGATTAGGCGGGACATTTATGATGAATTTTTGTTCCAGCCCCAGGTTGTTGTTGGTATATTGCTCGAAGAGACGGCCGCGCCGGTAGCCACTCGTATTCTCATACACCGAAGGAGTAACGGCGGGGAGGGGCTGCTGATTATTCGCATAGCGATAGCCGAGTAAAGTCAAGCCTAATTCCCAGTCCGGGCTGGCCGGCGTTCGGGGAATGATGCGGATGCCGGCGGAGGTGTAATAAACGCGGAAGTCGTTGGCCCGGTTGGGGGATTGGTAAACGGCCGTTTGTTCTTGCCAGGTGATGTTGTACTCAGATTGGCGAATCTGGTTTTGGACGGCCATCCACCAATCTGCGGATATGTCTGGCGAATTTGAGGGTGATGGGGCGACTTGCCGGGACGGTATAATTTGTTTACCGGCTCGGTTTACTTCAGCCACGACAGCCGATGTTGGTGCATCATCACCAGCGTTTGCTGTTGTAACGAATGTTGTCAAAATTATGGTGATTACCAGAGCAAGGGAGAGAAACGGCCGTATCTTCATTGTTTTCCTTTGAGTATAACCATCATTCATGCTGGCGTATAGGAATAAGATGGCAATATATGGCACAACAACTACTGGGTGACGCAAACAGAAATACGCTTGTCATATAACAAGATTTTAAATCAATAAAGTTACCATGTATCTTAATGTAATTTTGGTCAGGCACGGCCGTGTTAACCCCCGTAATATGAAACCATACGAAAATTCCAGTTAAAACCCCAAACCCCCTGCTTACCTGTGGTAAATGTTACTGCTCTACCCAGCGCACCGCATCTGCCAGGAGTGTCCCATCCGCATTGTCAGAAAGCTGCACGTAGCCTGAACTTCCGGCGTTGAAGGGGAAGACGCCCAAGCTGTACCAGAAACCGCCCGTGCCATACGTTCCCTGGGTATTGATCAATACCGTTGTGTTCCCAGCGGCGTGCTGAACTGTGAAGGGCGCATTCGTTGCCCCGGAGACTAAATAACCCAACCAGATGAAGACCTCATAATCACCTGTCGCGGGCAGATTGGGCTGGAAGGTGGCGGTGGCGCTGCCTATCCCGGTCCCCTTGTACCGCACATCCACGCCATACTTGGGGTAAGTAGACCCGGTGTAGGTAGACCAACTGCCGGAAACGAAAAAGTCGGGATCAGCGTTGTCCACGATCACCTCTGCTCCGGCCGGTGGAGGCGTGTCGGTCGGCAGCGGTGTCGGAGTGGGGGTAGGGTTTGGGTTGGAACTTTGTTCGACCCAGCGCGCCGCATCGGCCAGGACTGTTCCATCCGCATCATCGGAAAGCTGGATATAGCCTGAAGTCCCGGCCGTAAAAGGAAAGACGCCTAAACTGTACCAGAAGCCACCGGTACCATACGTTCCCTGGATGTTGACCAGCACCGTGGTTGAGCCGGCGGCGTGCTGCACGGTGAAGGGGGCGTTGGTGGCGCCGGAGACCAAATAACCCAACCAGATGAAGACTTCATAATCACCTGTCAGGGGCAGATTGGGCTGGAAGGTGGCGGTGGCGCTGCCTGTCCCGGCCGCCCTGTACCGCGCATCCACGCCATACTTGGGATAAGTAGAGCCGGTGTAGGTAGACCAGCTGCCGGTGACGAAAAAGTCAGGGTCGGTGTTATCCACGATCACTTCTGTCTCGCCTGGTGTGGGCGTGTCGGTCGGCGTTGGGGTGGGGGTATTGGCAGGGGTATTGGTAGCTATTGGTGTTGGCGTATCGGTGGGGGTATTGGCAGGGGTGTTGGTAGCTATTGGTGTTGGCGTATCGGTGGGGGTATTGGCAGGGGTGTTGGTAGCTATCGGTGTTGGCGTATTGGTGGGGGTGTTGGCAGGGGTGTTGGTAACTATCGGCGTTGGCGTATCGGCCGGCGTCGGGGTGGGGGTGGGGCTGGAACGTTGTTCGACCCAGCGCACTGCATCGGCCAAGACGGTTCCATCAGCATCATCAGAAAGCTGCACAAAGCCTGATGTCCCGGCCGTAAAAGGAAAGACGCCTAAACTGTACCAGAAGCCACCGGTACCGTACGTCCCCTGGATGTTGACCAGCAGCGTGGTTGAGCCGGCGGCGTGCTGTACGGTGAAGGGGGCGTTTGTGGCGCCGGAGGCCAAATAGCCCAACCAGATGAAGACCTCATAATCACCTGTCAGGGACAGATTGGGCTGGAAGGTGGCGGTGGCGCTGCCTGTCCCGGCTCCTTTGTATCGCACATCCACGCCATACTTGGGGTAAGTAGACCCGGTGTAGGTAGACCAACTGCCGTTGACGAAAAGGTCAGGGTCGGTGTTGTCTATGATCACCTCTGTCCCGGTCGGTGGAGGCGTGTTGGTCGGCGTCGGGGTGGGGTTTGGCGGCGGTTGGCTTAAACCACTGTTTGAGCCAAGATAAAGGTAGGCCTGCCCTTCATTTGTTTGCCCATTGTCATAAAGGCGTGCCCCGATGATTACATCGGCGTAACCGTCTCCGTTTGTATCACCGGCGTTGCCAATACCTGTCGTCGTCCCAAATTGAGCGTTATTTTGGTTCCCTTCTCCAGCCCAATCCGGGCTGTTCGATAGACCGCCGGCGGCGCCATAATAAACAAAAGCGCCGCCTTCATCCGTTTCTCCGTTGTCATAAAATGGCGCGCCGACGATGACGTCGCCATATCCATCGCCATTGACATCGCCGGCTGTGCCAACGGTCCAACCAAAAATGGCGGCGGTCTGATTGATCTCTGCCGTCCAGTCTGCGGCGGTATTCAAGCCGCCGGCTGATCCGTAATAGACGTAGGCCCGACCCTCGTCGGTTTCGCCGTTGTCAAAATTGGGCGCGCCGGCGATGATGTCGCTAAAGCCGTCGCTGTTGACGTCGCCGGCTGTACTTACTTGACTGCCGAATTGGGCGCCGGCTTGGTTGCTGTCAGCCGTCCAGTCCGCTGTCTGGCTCAAACCGGATGCCGAGCCATAAAAGAGTTGCACGAGACCTTCGTCCACTTCAGGGTTGTCGTAACGATATGCGCCAATGATGATGTCGCTGAAACCATCGCCATTGACATCCCCGGCCGTGCCTACCGAGTGGCCGAAGCGAGCGCCAATCTGGTTGCTCTCCATTGACCAAACTGCGTTATTAGGGGTTCCACTGACGCCCAGGCCGGCAGCAGAACCGTAGTAAAGAAAGGCTCGGCCTTCATCAGATTCTGGATTGTCGTAAAGGTAGGCGCCGATTAGTATGTCGTCGTAGCCATCGCCATTGATGTCGCCGGCCGATGCGACTGAAACGCCGAATTGGGACCCGGCCTGGTTGCCTTCGGCCGTCCAATCGGGGCTGGCGCTTAGTCCTGTGGCTGAACCGTAATAAACAGATGCCATTCCTTCATTGATTTCGCCGTTATCAAAGAGATCGGCGCCAAGGATGACATCATCGTAACCATCGTTGTTGATGTCGCCGGCCGTATCAATTGAATGTCCCAGACGGGCGCCTGACTGATTGCTCTCGACTATCCAATCGGGGGTGGCGCTTAAGCCTGTGGCTGAGCCATAAAAAGCATAAACGCGGCCTTCGTCTACCTGACCGTTGTCGTAGAACCAGGCGCCGACAATCACGTCGTCAAATCCATCGTTGTTTACATCGCCGGCAGCGCTTACGGCATAACCGAACTGGGAATCGGCCTGGTCGCTTTCAGCAGTCCAGTCGCCGTTTACGGCCGTTGTATCCGCAGCCAGCGCGCTGGAACTGGGGGCGGGGCCGGATTCTTGAGAAACAGCGCCGCTTAGCAGGTATTGAATGGAGAGTGGGTAGACGGCAGAGGTGGCGTCAACTATGATGTGTAGGCGGGTTTGTCCGTTGTCTGAGTTGAGTGAAATTTGAGTTGGCAGAGATTCCGCCAGGGCGTCCATGGCATGGATGCTGTCATAACGCAAGATTTGTAGGCCGTCGTCGGTGGTGAACTCGATGCTCTTACCCGATTCGCTGAGATTGGGGTGCAGATTTCCTGTCAGCGCCAATTCAATGGTGAGGTTTTGTTCTTGCGTACGGCTTTGGTCTGGGGCTTCTATAATGAATCCTTGTCGTATGCCGCTTTCATCATTGGTATAGCTTTCTGTTATTCCCGGATGAGAATACTCTGCCCAATTGGCAATTACGATGGGCGGCACAGGTTCTAGCTGTTGACGGCCGTTTTCGCCAGTGAGGCTTGATAACCGCAAACCCAACTCCCACGTTTGCCCTTCCCCGTGTCGGGGGACCACCCGGACGCCTTCCGGGGTGAAATAGGTGCGGAAGTTGTTGGCCCGGTTAGGGGCCTGGTAGGTTCCCGTTTGCTCCATCAAGGTAATGTTATACTCGGATTGGCGGATGTTCTCTTGGGCGGCCGTCCACCAACTGGATGAGGCTTCTGACGTTGCCAGAGGCGTCTGATTTTGGAGTGGAAGGCTCGGGTCGGCGTTTATTCCCGGTTGCAAAGTCGTGCTGGCATTGACGGCCGTTACCAGGAAGGCAAGCGCTAAGCCGATGATAAGTGAAAAAGATAAAAACTGTCTCATATGTATACTCCTCTAATCGCAGCACGACGGAAGCCTTTAGTCGTTTTCTAGGCTGCTTTGCCAGAAGTAAACCCTGGTTACTTCCGCCTTTGTGTACTAGACGTCATAGCGTTCACTCAGCGATTTATCCAGTAGCCCGGCCATTGTGTCCAGGGCGTTAGCGTGCAGCCAATGTTCCCAACAAGCGATATTTTCTCGTAAATGAGATTCAAGTTGTTGCACATATTTCCCTACCATCATTTCTAAATCCTGTTCAGGATCATCGCTCTTTTCCAGGGCAATCGGCTCCCCAATCACAATTTTCAAGCCATGGGGTGGGGAACCGGTGACGAAAATAGGAACCACTGGAGTTTCCACCATACGGGCAATGCTCATGGCGCCGGTGGTAAAGGGGATAGAACGGTCTAAAAACGGAACTGCCACAAATCCGGCCGAGTGCCAGCCGTCTCCCTGGAGGATCACGGCCGCGTTTTGGGCTAAACAACGCAGGATTGGCCGAATATTGAATTGAGCGTAAAACATGCCATCATTTATCCCGATATGAACTTTGGTAAATCTTTCAATCAGTTTGCCAAACCGGGTCGGCATGTAGGGAAGATCTTCGGTGGGAATTGCGACGCGAATATCATAACCTTTGCTCCTCAAAATGTCTTTGCCGATGAGGGTAATGATTGAGTTCAAGTGCGAACCGACCAGGATGACCCCTTTATTCAATAAGAGGGCGCGGTCCAAATGCTCTTGGCCTTCTATGGGAAACAACTTATCTTTAAGGGCCGGCTTGAGTTTGGGATATAGAGTCAGCAACAGCATTCTCATCTGCTTATATTCAAAAAACTGGCGCGTCAGCCGATTAATTTCAGGCTCGTTTTTGATACTGCCGAACGAGGTCAGAAGGTTGTTTTTTACGGAAGCCCTCTCATTTCGTTGGCTAAGATATTTAAATTTGCCATGTATTCTGGCAAAGATATACAGCCACGGTAGCGGCACCAGTGGATAAAGCAGAAAGATTAAATCTCTCAAGTTAAATATTTTTGACATTGTTGCCCAATTTTATTTCTTTTTCGCGTTAATAAAGGAAACGATGGCATTGATGCTCTCAAAGTTTTCGGGAACAACTTCTTCATCTAATACTTCAACGCCAAATCCCGATTCAATAAAATTAACGAGTTGAAAGATACCCATGGAATCAATCAGCCCAGCATCCAAAAGAGCCGCATCGTTGGCAATGGTTTGAATGTTTTTCTTGTACAGAAAATTTTCCTCAACGAACTTTTTTACGGCCGTTTCAATATTCATCAGTAAATTCTCCTTTGCGATCTAAATAATTACTTTTGTGTTGTGGACTTTGTGAAAGCTCCATTTAAGTCAGCGAACAAAACATCGTCACAGCGGCGGAAGTTTATAAACCCATGGCGCGGGCGATGATTTCCCGCTGCATTTCAGATGTGCCAGAATAAATTCGGCTACCTACCGCATCTCTCAAATCCCGTTCGATTTCAAATTCTGTGGTATAGCCATAGCCGCCATGAATTTGAATGGCATCCAACGAGGATTGGACCATACATTCACTGATGTACAACTTGGCCATAGCAACTTCTTGTGTGGCTTCTTTGCCTTGGGCGCGCAGCCAACCGGCGTGGTACAGCAGGTGTCTGGATGTTTCTAGCCGTACCTTTATATCCACCAGTTTGTGGGAAATGGACTGAAATTTGCCGATGGGCTGGCCGAACTGCTGCCGCGTTTTGGCGTATTCAATGCACGTCTCCAGTTGTCTGGCCATCGTCCCCACATAACTGGCCAAAATGCAGCTTCGTTCCCATGCCATGGAATGGTTGAAGATAGCGCCGCCGTTTCCTTCCCGACCCAGGCGATTTTTGGTCGGAATCTGGCAATCTTCAAGGATAACTTCACCCATGGGTGAGGTTCTCAACCCCATTTTTTCGATAGGGCGGCTGACCGAAAGACCGGGCGTTCCCTTTTCGATTAAAAAGGCGGTGATACCAAAAAAGCCCCTCGATTTTTTGACTGTGGCAAAGATGAGAAACAAATCGGCGATGGGCGCGCTGGAGATAAAGGTCTTGACGCCGTTGAGAACGTAAGCGTCCCCCTGTTTTTCCGCAGTTGTGGAAAGGCTAAAGCTGTCCGAGCCGGACCCAGGTTCGGTCATACCATGCGCGCCGATCAACTCTCCGTTCGCCAGCCCTGGAAGATAGGCTGCCTTTTGTGTTTCCGAACCGAAGCGGAGAATGGGAACTTGCACGCTCCACATTTGGGCGTTGATGGCAAAGATGAGTCCATTATCTTTGCAGGCGTATCCCATCGCTTCCATTGCCAGCATGGCGGTGAGGGGATCCAGGTCGCTGCCGCCATACGCTTCGGGCAAACATAACCCATGAATGCCAAATTTGGCGCATTTTTTCCAGTTTTCCAGCGATAGCTGGCCCTTATGATCGCGCTCGATAAGGTTGTCATTTAACTCTTTTTGCGCAAAATTAATGATTGATTCTTTGAGTGTGGTTTGTTCCCAATTCCAGGAAAAATCCATTTAGTTTCCTTTGTAAATAGCACCGAATTATCACGCATTAGAGAGAATTGGCGTCAATTCGGTGTAAATTTTCATTTATAGTGGTGCGCCACGGCGCGTGAAGTCTCCTCAATAGATAGGATTATCTTTTTGTAATAAGTTGGATGAGCTGCTGAAGTTCATGGATGCTGATGATCTGGCCGATGAAGAGCAGGAGTATGTAAAGGACGGCCGCGCTCAAGCCGAGAATCAAGGGCGAAAAGACGGGTAAAAGGAGGATGGCAAAGACGATGGCGCTAAAAATCAGATGCCGCCAGAAACGGGCAATGACAAGGGCGTCGCCAATGGGAAATTGTTGGTAAGTGACGACAGCGGCGCTGATGAGGGCGGCAGTAACGGCAACGGCCGCGCCCAACGAACCGGTACGAGCAACGAGAACGGCCGATATAACCAAAAATGTAAACAGGGCGGTACTGGTGATCCGGGCCACCTTGCCCGGCTGGTTGTACACAATGGCCAGAGTGAGACCGATGCGGATGAGGGGGATGCCCAATAGGCCCAATGCCAGCACTTTCATGTTGCCCAAAACGGGTAAAAATTCCGGCCCCCATATGAGTTGAACTCCCCATTGGCCGAACGTGTAGACGCCTAGCAAGAAAGCAAACATAAGAATGGTCAGATATTTGAGAGAAAATCCCAGCCAGCGATTGATTTCTTCTTCCTGGTTGGACACATAAAGGGTGGTCAGGGAAGGGGTGAGCATGATTACAAGCTGGCTGACGGCCGCAGCCACGGTGATAGCGACCAGGTTGGCGATATTGAAAAAAGCCACCTCCGCCGTATCGCCAGAAAGTGTGGCGACGACAACTTCTCCGGCCCGCCACACGGCCGTCAATAACAGGTTGGCCGAAAAGAACAACAAGCCAAAACGAAGGTGTTTGTAAAGAAAGGAAAAATCTAAGAGTGATTTCCCAAAGGAAAAATAGGCGCGAACCCAAAAAATACCCAGGCCGAAAAAGAACACCTGAACCAAAAACAAGGCCAAAGCGGCTCGGGGAAAACTGTTCAAGCCGCCCAGCGCCAGAATCGCCAGAAAAAGCAGCAGTTTAAGCAGTGAATCCTGGACAAGCCATTTGCCCAATTGATTTAACCCGTGCAGGAATTGATAGAAAACGGACGCGGGGATGCTGACGACGACGACGCCGAAACCGACCAGGAGGGTGAAAGAGGAACTTCCCGGCAACAGACGGGGAAAGACGATGAGAAAAACAGCGCCCATGATCAAAGCGACGAAGAGGCGGACGTAGAAGATTTGGGTGAAGAGGAGCTTTGTCTTGTCTGTCTCCCCATTTATCTGGTATTGAGGTACAAAGCGACCGAAAGCCGGCAGCATCCCCAGACCGCTGAAGATGGTGAGCAGGGCAATAAAAGAGAGCAGGATGGCGTAACGGCCGTATGCCTCCGGCCCCATCATTCGCGGCACAATCACCGCAAACAGAACCAGGCCAACATATTCGATGCCTTTCCAAAAAATGACAGCCCTGGATTGACCGAAAGTAGAGACGGCCGTTGATGACTTCGTTGAGGATATTGGCGCTGGTGAATCTACTGGTGAATCTATTTGCACAACAATTTGTTCTCCATAAACTGGGCAGGAATGGGTAGTCGGTGACGCCAGATTATCATTTACCAACCCTTTGAAGCAGATAACGCAGCCGCAGCCGCATCAAAATCCGCCAGCGAAACCAGCCCCGCTTCCAGCGTTCCGGATTCCAGCGATAATAACGGAGCTTATCTAAAAGAAAGTAACGAAATGGCAGATGTTGGGGAATATCCGACGCCGCGATCTCTGGATTTGTGGTAAAAGAATACCCCATCGCCGCCATGCCTGCGGCACACGCCGCTTCAATTTTGGCGATGTCCGCTTCCGGGAGCTGGCGAAAATTGCCGATGGATGTCGTCGCTACCGGCTCATTCAATTTACCCAGAGGCAGATTGGGGATGGCCAGGATATGCTCCGGAATTCGTTCATAAAAGCGGAGCATATCCGGTTCATACGCTTCCCCGATAAACTCACACATTTCCCTGGCATATTTTTCAGGTTCATGTACCAAGTCTTCATACCGGATGAGGAACACAGGTCGAGAAGCCTGCGTGTACTTCAGATACGCCATATTCCATATCCAGGTGGCGCCTGCCATACTGATATCGAACCGTTTCCGCATGGAAGCAATGGCATCCCGCGGATCGCGCATGACAAAAATAACGGGGCTTTCCGGGAAACCGGTCAGGATTTCCTCCAGATAACCCACGTGAGCCGGGGTCTTTTCGCCGCCGCGAATTTTACCTTGCTGGCGCGCATTAACTCGCAGCCATGCGGCTAACACGCCTTCAAAAGACGCCTCACTCAACTCCGCTTGAATATCGGCGACTTCGGGTGGCTTAACCCCCTGGATACGCAGCGCTTCGCGGAAATCGGCGATCAATCGGTTTAAGTTTGACGGCTGGCTCAAGTCGCCGTACCGGTGTCGATCCGAAGCAAAAGTTGTGTAATAGTTTGTTTCCAGGTAAACGGCCATCCGCGAATGACTGTCCAACATCTGGGCTACCAGGGTTGTGCCGGATCGGGGACACCCCACCACAAAAAAGGGTGGGGGCAGTGATTCGGCGTTTGTTTCAACTTTCATCATTGCTTGTTTGCTTTCAGAATAAGACCGCCTGCCAGGTAACGTAACTTACCATGTTGCAGCGCCTCTCCTTTCCTCATCACTGATACGGCCGTACCCGGAAACATCATATCCAAAGGGGGCAGAAGTAAATTAAACCCCATGTACATCACCTCTGTTACCCGGCAATTCAGTCGAGACACCATCTCCCCAAATGCTTTTGCTGAATACATACGATGACCGGGGATAACCGGCCGTCTTTCCCAACCGCGCAGTTTGAAGTAGATCGGCCGTAACAACGAAACCACAGGGTAAAACAGATAATCACGCCACAAGAAATAAGGGCTGTATTTGTTAGGAACCGTTACCAGAAGCGTGCCCCCTGGTTTCAGAACCCGCACCATCTCAGCCAGTGCATTTCTATCGTCTTTCACTCGTTCCAACACGCCCATACACAAGACAGCGTCAAAATGATTGTCGGGGAAGTCCAGCTTTTCCGCCGAACCGACAGCAAGATGAACGTTTGGCCGGGAACTAAATCGCTTCTTGCCATCTTCAATCATCTTTTCTGCCGGGTCTACCCCCCAATAATCACAGTTAAGCGCGGTTAGAGATTCAACCATGACGCCTGAGCCGCAGCCCACATCCAGAACCATACCGCCGGGTTGGTCAAAAACACTCAATATGTGTTGACGGCGCAACACAAAGGCATATCCCCCCGGCGTCGTCTCATCATACAGGTCATAATAATCATTGGCGATGCTGTCGAAAAACTCGACGGTCTTTTCATCGGCTGCGCGTTGATTTTCCATAATTAAACGTCTTCTCGTGAATTTAATTTCCTGATGCCGAAAATTCCCCGGCGACAAAAGTGGTGATGCTTTTAGCGGGTAAGACGGCCGAAAACTGGGCGTCAATCACCGGCAAAGCGTCAAGGACGGCCCAATCTTCCGATGCGCTGGTTCTAATCGGTTGAACCTGGGCAGCGTTGTCAATCCCGTTTAGAATGAACTGAATACGCTTGGGAGCGTTAGCATTGTTGATCACAACCAGGACGAAGTTTCCCCCATCCTGATAGGCGGTGACTTTTAGCGACGGATCGGATGAATCGGCCGCCACCCGTTGGGAGCCGGGCCGGATAAACCGGGAGAATTGTCCCATGACAAAGTATTGTTTTTTCAAATCATAACCGAGGTATTGTTGACCGTCGTGTCTGAGTTTGATCAGCGTAGCGTCTCCAGTTGAGCCGACAAATCCCCACATATAATCTATGGCGCTGACATTATAATCAGCAATGAGCGTGTGCATCGTATTGGCCCAGGCCAATGGACCGCTTTGGGAATACTCGCTCATCCAGAGAGGAATGCCATATTGTTCGCTCAATTCTCTCATCTTGACGGCGTTGTGGATGGGTTCGTCATAGAGATGGAATGTCAGCGCCCCCACGTATTGGCGCGCCTCCGGATCGGCTAAGATGATTTGACTGCGCTGGTACGCCTGGGTGGCGTTCAAATCATCTGGAATCACAATTTGGGTGTTAAACCCTTCTGCCCGCAATTGTGCCCCCAATAATTTAACCACGTCTCTGAGGTATTCTCCCGACCAATAGCCGCCGCGTTGATAGCCGGGTTCATTCATGATGGAGTAGTAGGGCAGCTCCAGGCCGTTGTCCCGCCAACGGCGGATAGACGCCATGGCCCACTCTACATATTCCTCCGGGTTCGCTTCTGACATCCATGTTTCCAGGCTTCCAGGAGACAGCCACCAGGTCGTAAGGCCACGGTCAACGGCCGTATCCACATACTCAAAAAAGCCGTCATTCCGTTTACCCTCGAAGTTAAACCGGGTTAAATCGGTGACGGCCGGATCGTCATTGTCATTGATCGGCTCGAATTCCGCCGGATAAACGGCCGCTCGCACCCGCGTCAACCCCAAATCCACATACAGCCGGTTCAATATGCCATTTTGCTGGGCGGCCGTCATTTGCAAACCTTCGTTCAAATTATAATTAGTGTCCCGACCGCCAATCACATGGGGATCAGCGAACAGCCGTTGCGAGGCGCCAAATCCGGCCATCGTTTGATAGGTTACGCCAGCGTCCATCGTGATCGTACCCTCTGTTGCCAGCGATGCGTGAGCGGCGGCGGCCGGATTGACCGTAATGGAACCGGCTTGAGTTGGGGGGGCGACAGCGCCGTTAACAGCGCCGCCGGTGACTTCAACCGGGTAAACGCCGGGAGCGGCTGTGCCATCAATTGTGAAGGACAGCGTGGCGATCACGCCATTGATGGCGGGATCGGGAGGCGGCACAAATTCTTGAGCCATGATCGCCAGAACGCCAGGCGTTGATGAAGCGGAAAAAGTCCACCAAGCTGATCCAGGGATCGCCGGCCCCTTAACAGCCGCCGGCCCGATTAGAATCGCGTCATCGAATCCCATGGTCATTGCCAGAGCGGTGACAGGGGTCAAGGAGGGATTAGATAAAGTGACCGGGATAGAAACGGTTTGGCCGGGTTGGCCGCTGGCTGTGCCCGCACTTATCACAAATGAAGGGGCTTCATCGTCGCTGTCCACTAACGGTAAATAAGTCTCTGATCGCTCATCGTCCAGAGAAACGGCATTGACATTAACGGATGGCATTCCTGGGGCCGACACGGTAAATACGGCCGTATCCGTGACCGCATCATCATCCTGGGCGGCCGTCAGCGTCACCGTTTGGGCATCGCTCCAGGTTGCCGGCGAAAAGGTCAGGTTGCCATTCTGTACCGATAAGTCCGCATCGCCGCTGTTAAAAGCAACCGTTACCGCCACATCGGTTCCCGGCCGATTGGTTAAGGCAACCGTGAAAGCGCTGCTGTCTCCCTCCGGCACGATGACCGGATCGGCGGCCGTGACCCACAACGCAGGCTCCCCGCTGCCAATCACCACTTGAACTGCGGCCGTATCCCGCAGTCCGGCCCCATCCGTTACCGTTAAGGTGACATCGTAAACGCCGTCATTGGCATAGGTGTAGCTGACCGTATCTCCCCAAAACTTGGTGGTTCCATCCCCAAAGTCATATTCCCAGGAAACCATGAGGCTGTCATCGACGCTGGCAGCGCCGGTTAACGTGACCGTCTGCCCCAGGAGCGAAATAATTTGTAGATCGGCCGTCGGCGGCGTCTGGCTGACGCCAGGATAATGGCCGGCCAACCACGCCTGCGCCCGATCCCAGGATTCAGGCCCGCCATGCCCGCCGGTCGGACTCCAATAAAAGGCTTTGTTATTAGAGTTGTCGAGCAGTAGATAGGCGGCTTCCACGTCGCCAGGGGGGACAGCCGGATCCATCTGTCCGCCATACAACCAGATTTCGGCATTTTCCAGTTTCCAGTTCGGATTTTTGGCAACCATGGCCGGATTATTGATAGCCGAGTATGCGCCAGTGAAACTCCACATTCGGGTGAGTAAGGCCATCGCCTGGGCCGGGTCTGGCTGGCTGTTGGCCCAATCCCACCAACGAGAAGGATTCCAGAAATTCATCCAGGCGTCCAGGTCGGGCGAGGTGGCCGCGGGCGCTGAGGCGGCAATGACGGAAAAGCGGGTAGAAAAAATACCGGCCATCAGGGCGGCATAACCACCGAAGCTGTGACCGATGAAGGCCAGATTGTCCGGGTTCCACACCTCGGGTTGAGCTGCCAAAAATTCCCCGGCCTGATAAACGTCTACCGGAACGCCGGTCCAGATGGTGTCCAACGGCCGTTCGCCATCATCGGCTAGATTAGCGCAAAATCCATTACTGCAATCAGGGGCATTGGCGTTCAGGCTGACCATCGTGCTGGTACCGTAGTTGCGAATATAAAAAGTGAGCGCCGCATACCCACGTTGGGCAAAGAAGATGGCCATCTCCTCCCCCTCGGCGGGGGTGGTGACGCCCACGCTGTGAGTGACGACAAGGCCGGGAAAAGTGTTGCCGGGGCCAGGGGATGAGATGTTGTTAGGGATACCGTAAAAGCCGCGCAGACGGACGGGTTGGTCGGTGTCGGGGTCACGGTAAGAATCGAAAGCGACATCCCACAAGGTTACATTGCCCACCACGCGCTGATTGGTACGCGACGCATTAAGGGGCGGCACACCGTATGGGGCGGCTCCGTTGAAAACCTGGTCCCAGAAATCGGCTGCTTCTTGCGCGGTGGCTTTGTTGGTCGCAGACGCTGAAAGAACAGTTTGGGTGTTAGGCGGGGCATCTCCGGATGGGTTGGCGCAACCAACCCACGCCAGAACGAAGGGGATGATGAACCACCATTTTGTAACTGAGTTCTTGCTCAACATCTTTAACGCATCCGGAGATTGGTTCAATCTTGAAGATTGAACCAATCTAAAAAGTGCCGACTTATTTCTGAGCGTCGCCTAAGAATGGGCAGCTAATGATCGCCGGTCTATTTTACCCGTGGAGGTTTTGGGTAGAGTCTGGCGAAATTCTATCATTTCGGGAACCATGTAGGCGGGAATTTGGTCAGCGCAAAATTTTCGCAGTTGCTGCGCATCGGCCGCGTCGGTTCCGTTAACGACGACGAACGCCTTGAGTCTATTCCCGATGACATCATCAGGAATCGCCACTACACCGGCTTCCCTGACGTCTGCATGGCTGTATAAAGCGGCTTCGATCTCGCCCAATTCAATTCGATATCCCCGACTTTTAATCATGTGATCGCGGCGGCCGATGAAAATGTAATTCCCGTCTTCTTCTCGCGTCACGATGTCGCCGATGCGGTAAACCGTCTCCTGAAAATGGGGTTGTAAGGGGTTGGGAATGAAAACCTGATTTGTTTTTTCTGCATCACCCCAATATCCCTGGGCCACGCAAGAGCCACGGCCGTACAACTCTCCTTCCTGTCCTGGTTCGGTGATGAGGTTGCCATCGTCGTCCAAAGCAAAAACTTCCATGTTGGTACATGCTTTGCCGATGGGAATGGGTTTCACTTGGCCTGGATCGAGTTGAGGAACGTGAAAATAGGTGATGACGTTGGTCTCGGTAGGACCGTACAGATTGTAGTATTCGGCCTGCGGGATGAGGGTCATTAACTGGCGCAGGTATTTGACCGGGAAAACTTCACCGGCAAAAAGGATGGTTCTCAGGTTTGTGAACGTGTGTCGCTCTAAACGGCCGTGCAGCACCATCATCGAAAGCACAGAGGGAACAGAATACCAGACGGAGATTTGATTTTTCTCAATCCAGTCTGCCAAGCGAATGGGGAAGGTAGACGTTCCCTCTGGAACCAATACCAGGGTAGCTCCAGCCTTAAAACTCACAAAAACATCAAAGATCGAGAGATCGAAATGCAAGGGGGCGTGGTTGGAAAGCCGGTCATCGGCCGTGACGTTAAATGTTTCAAATCCCCAGTTGACGAAGGTCAAGGCATTGAGATGGGAAATCATCACCCCTTTGGGCGCACCGGTCGAACCGGATGTGTAGAGGATGTAAGCCAGATCAGTTTCGATACTTGAGTTCAATGGCGTGGATGTTTCGGAGCGGTTGATGACATCCGGCCAAAGAACGGTTTTCACCATCGGCATTTCCGGCGGAGCGGCCCCATCATCTGTCACGATTACCACTTCCAGAGGGTTATCCTGGGGAAACATTTCCGGCAGGACGGCCGCTTTTTTAGAAGAGGTGAGCAGGCAACGAATGCCACAATCCCGGATGATGTAACCCAGCCGGGCAAGAGGCGCATTGGGGTCTAAAGGGACGTAAACGCCGCCAGCTTTCAAGATCGCCTGGATACTGATGATGACCGGAATGGTTTTGTTGATGAAGATTCCAACCCGGTCCCCCGGCCTCACCCCATCCTCCTGGAGGACGGCCGCTAACTGGTTGGTCACAACGTCCAATTCCTGATAGGTGATTTTTTCGTCGCGGTAGATAACTGCGTCTTTATGGGGGAGTTGTTGGGCGGCGTTGATTAAAAGATGCTGTAACAAATAAACCACTTCCACATTCTCCTTTTGGTGGTTTTGAGATTCAGGCAAGTAGGTTGTGATGGAGCAGGCTTTGTCCCCAACTTTGGCGAGTCTATCGCCAGAATCTTACGAATGGTCTTAAATGTATCTTAACGTCCGGGGGTGGTGTGGTTGCCGGAAACTGTCATTGTCCAACGAGTCGTTATCTGACGAAGGGGAGAGGGGTTAGTCTGGCTCTTTCTGGCCGCGCTACAACATATCTCTGGCGTGGGCGGCGCTGATGGCTTCTGTCGGGGAGATAGGCGGCGTGCCGTTTTGCACGGCCGTATAAAACAACCGAATGAGCTGTCTCAGACCAGGATACGCCGCTTCCCGCCGCGCCACCCTCTGTCCCAGGTTAACCGCCGCCGCCCCGAATTGCCGGGCCGCCAGGTCAAACGGGTGCGCCAGCTTGCGCGCCCTGGATACAGCCCCCGGTTCCACGAAGCTGTAACCGTGAAACAAATCCAGGTGAATGGTTCCCTCAGCGCCAACTATCTCAAACGAGTTGCGTGTGGGACGGCCGTTCAAACTTACCTCAATCGTCACCGTCACGCCCGCCAATTCCCCCCAAACCCGCAGCTCACCAGGAGACGGCCGTTTCATCATCCAGGTGACGGCCGTCAAATCTGTCGTCAAGAAAGCCTGAACCAGCGAAAACGAATGGGGCAGAATATCGGCCGCTATTTGATCCATCTCCGCATCGGAGCGGCCCACTCCCCCCGCCGAACGAATGGCAGCGCGTAAATGCACTAGGCGGCCAATTCGCGCCAGGTCTCTTTTGGCTTTCATCGCCCCTTTCTGAAAGGGAAATTGATGCACCGGACAAACCAACACGCCCCGCGTCGCCGCCAGGTCAAACAGGCGTTCCGTTTCCAGGCCGGTCGGCGCCAATGGCTTTTCCACCAGCACATGCACGCCTGCCTCAATTGCCTTTTCCGTAAACGGAACATGTGTCGGCGTTGGCGTGCAGATGTGCAAAACGTCAAGCGGCATCTGCTCCAGCATTTGCGCCAGATCGCTAAAGCCGCGCGCCCCGGCAGCGCGGTTTGCCAACCGTTCCGCCGCCGGAAGATCGAGGTCGCAGACGGCCGTCACCCGCCCACCGGCCCGTTTGATGGATTCAACGTGCCAGCGCCCCATCAACCCGGCGCCGACTATTCCGGCTTTGAGTACGGCCGTACCGCCCATCATCCAGATTTCCCCTTTTCCTTTGCTGAGATGGCTTTCCCTCAAACCTTCTCGGCGTCAATAACCGGCAAATCGGCGCTGATGAAACCGCCATTATTCACCGGAACCGGCAGCTTATCATCATCCATTTCGATTTGAAGTTTCTCGCCGTTCGGGAGCGGTTGGGGACGCTGCCACACCTTGGCTGCGACCATCGCTTTAATCAAACTAGGCGGCTGATAAACAATACTGGGCCACATAAAGACCTCAGTTGAACAATGACATTCTTTGTTGCCAATTGATTGCCGCAGCGTGTCTGCCGGGGACGAATTCCACAATTCTTGGAACGAATTCTGGCGCAGATTGCCGATGGGTTCGTGCATCTCACACATACTAACATCGCCATTGGCATAGACCACCACACTTAACCGGCCGGCACTGCACGGAACCACCTGACGCTGCTCCCTGACCGCCTTCACCTTTGCCCATTGCAACATCGGCTCGACAATAGCGCCATATCGCCCTTCCTCCCGTGGCGACCATAAACGACGAATATACTCAAACAACGCTTCATATTCTGACAAAAGCGGCGCGGCCAGGTCGGGATTCTTCCTGTCGCCGCGAATGATCGCCAGATTATGGTGATCCATTTTCGGACAACGCTCATAAAGATAGGTTGTCAACCGCTTGATTTCGTCCATATTTTGGTCAGTTGCGGTTGAGATGGTGTGGATACGCAGGCGAGGGTCCCGTTCCTGAATCTTCACCAGCGCGTCATAAGTCTCCATCGCCTTGCGAAATGCATTCTTGGCCACCCGAAACTCATCATGAAACTCAGGCATACCATCCAAAGAGATTTCACACACAAATAAATCCAGCTCTTTTTCTTCCAGAACGTTCGTCACCGCCGCCACCGTTTTATCGGTAAAATAGCCGTTGGTAGGCACATAAATTTGGCGCACCTCATTGTGCTGGATGAACTGCCGGCAAATTTCGGCGAATTCTTTGCGGATGAATGGTTCGCCGCCGGACAAATTCAAGTTTTCAATAGGGCCAAGCGACCGGGATAGCTCAAAAATTTCCTCTTTGGTGAGATCGTCACGCTTGTTAAGACTGGTCCAATAGAAGCAGTGCCCACACTTCATGTTGCAAATGGAGTTAATAAACAGTACCAAAAAATTTGGTTGGGGGCGCTGGCGATAATTATTTAGAGTGATACGTGTATGTCGGGAAACACGTTTAATAACATTCATACCAAACTCTCCTTGAACTTTTCTCTAGCAGCTTGTCGGAAGAGTCGAAATAGCAACACGGGTAGAACGGATTGGACGGATTTTCACGGATAAAATAAGGGAAAATCCGTGTAAATCCGTTAGATCCGTATCATCCGTGTATCCATTAAATCATTCTCCGACA
>JAJRVV010000031.1 GCA_024277135.1 Chloroflexota bacterium
AGCAGAAATACAATCTTGCCAATCTGTCAGGTAAGCCTGACTGACCAGGAAACGGATTAACGCGATGCGGCCAGCAAGATTGGTATGTTTTTCCTCTTTCTATTCGATTGGAAAGGTGCGAAATTTAGGCTTAGGAATTATAAAGGATGAAGGATGAAGTGGGAAGTGAGCCAGGATTGTACTGGCGTCGCTCAGGTTTGCCAATGGATGAGCGTCATACATTCTTGATGAACACGGCCGTTGCTGGCGATACAATATCCGGTGTGGCTGGGGAATGTCCAGGGACGGCCGTGCAAATCGGTGAGACGGCCGCCCGCCTCCGCCAAAATGATGCTGGCCGCCGCCACATCCCACGTTTGCAAATGGTAATTGAGGTACAGGTCAACCCGGCCGGCGGCGACCCAGGCCATGGCCAGCGCGGCCGAGCCGAAAACGCGGGGGAAGCTGATTTGATGCGCGAATTTGGGCAGCACATCCATGGCGGATCGGCGCAGCTCCTCGTTTCTGGCCCAATCCATGGCCACCAGGCTTTTGTTCAAATCATCAATCTGGCTGACTTGCAGGGGACGGCCGTTTACGGCAGCCCCCAATCCCTTGGCGGCGCTAAACAACTCATCCCGCATCGGGTCATAAATAGCGCCGGCCAACACCTGGCCTGAATCAGCCACCGCCCCAATCGCCACGCAATATTCCGGCAGTTGCCGGGCGTAGTTGGTAGTGCCATCCACCGGATCGATCACCCAAATTACCGGCCCGCTGCGGGGGAGTTGGCTGTCTTTTTCCTCGGTAACGAAGCCGTGTTCGGGGAATTTGGCTTGAATGGCGTCGGTGATCAGTTTTTGCGCGGCCGTGTCGGCGTCGGTCACGATGTCGCGCAGCCCTTTAGCCGTGATTTGCCGGGGTTGGTTGAAGATGTCGCGGGTTAGTTTGCCGGCGTGTACGGCCGTGTCGCGCGCGCAAGCCCATAGCTCATTTAATGACTCTTGATTCACAATTCCCTCGAAAACAAAAAGAACAGCCTCAAAGGTTTCCCTCTGAGGCTATTCCTATTCCAGTTAAAACTTGAAACCAAACCTTAACCGCCCAATTCTTCCATCAGTTCAGCCTGGAGTTCATTGGCAGTTTCAGTCAGTTCATCCAGCGTTTCTTGCACATCCGCGCCCTGGAGGATCGCATTAAACGCTTCCTCGGCGGCATCGCGCACACCCTGGTATGAGATCAACTGCGGCTCAAACTTGCCATATTGCAGCAAGTCCAACGCTGTTCCGTACACCGGGTTGTCAGCAATATAATCGTCGAGGTATTCGATCGTGCCCGAGTTGGTGGGGAAGTAATTGCTGGCTTCCACCCACTTCGCCTGTTTTTCGGGAGAGGTGAACCATTTGATGAAGTACCACGCCGCCAACTGTTGTTCTGGCGTCGTTTGCACGATCATGACATCGCCGCCGTAGATGTTCATCACCGGGTCGGCCGTGGTATGCGGAATTGCGGTCACCGCGTACTCATCCGGCTCTGTGCCGGCTTCTTCCGCGACTGTGTTAAAGTCACCCACATAGAAGGGCATACCGGAGCTGGAACCTTGCGCGAATAATGCGTTACGCGAGGCCACTTCCGGATTGGGGAAGCCATCAAAGAAGTAACCACAAACCTTACCGTCTTCACCTTCAGTTGCCAATTCCTGAATAAAGGTCAAAGCCTCAACTGTGGCATCGCTATTATACACGTAACCAGTGCCATCCTCAGTCAGGATGCTGCCGCCAAAGGCAAATGTCCAGGCGGCCACAGCGGATGCGTCGTCACGCAGGACATAACCACCGACACCACTTTCGCTGGCATCAGCGGCGGCACAAGCCATTTCCTGGAATTCAGCCGGGGTTGTGGGCGGGCCATCAAAGCCCAGGTCTTCCAGGTAGCTTTTGTTGTAATGGAGCAGTTCAATGGAGCGGTTCGGCGGGAAACCCAGACGTTGGTTGCCGAAAGCGACATGGATGCTTTGGTTAAAGAAACTGCTGTAATAACCAGCTTGCTCTTCCTCTGTTAAACCCCAATGTGGGTCATTGACGTATATATCCAGATCAACCAATGTGTCATTTAATTGGTAGAAAGCCTGGTCATTTTGATAACCAACCACGAGGCTGGCCGGAACTTCACCAGAAGCCACACTGGCATTCACGGCGTCGCGGATGTCATTGTAACTGCCCTGGTTCAGCGCTTCCACTGTTACGCCACATTCATTGGTGGCATTGAAATCGTTGACGATTTCCAGAAGCAGTTCTTCACGGCTGCCACGATGGTTGTGCCACCATTGGAAGGTCACGTCGCGGAGGTCAACACCAGCCAGAGGGCCTTCCGTTGCCGGCGCACAAGGATCCATTTCTTCGGGCGGCATTTCTGTCGGCGTTTCGGCAACCGGTTCTTCCGTCGGCGTTTCAGCAACGGGTTCCGGGGTGTCTTCTGCCGGCGCTTCGGTTGGTTGGGCGGCCGTATTATCGGCTGTTTCTTCAGTGTCGGTCGTATCGCCACCGCCGCAGGCGACGAGCAAAAGCGGCAAAGCCAGGGCTAGGATAACCAGCCATTTTGTTAATTTTTGAGACATTGTCTCCTCCTAACTAAATTTTATTTTCGAAATCGTTCTACTTGTAACAGTGGGAAATTTTCCTCTCGAATGTCATCACCTCCTTTAGATATTTTATAATTATTCAGGTCATACCTGCCCTGCGAAGGCAGGAATGATAGTCGAAAGACACCTGTATAATTACGATATTTTTTAACCTTTCAAACCTGATCGAGTCATGGCCTCGATAAATTGTCTCTGGGTGAAAAAGTAAATAATTAAAATGGGGATCATGGTGATAAGGGCGCCGGCCATTTGTAAATTGACAAAACTGCCAGCTTCTTGCAAAAAGACTTGCAAACCATAAGAGATAGGTCGCCACGTTAACGTCCGGGTTACCAGGATGGGCCAGGCCAGGGCGCTCCAACTGCCGGTGAAGCTGAATAGGGCCAAAATCATGACGGGGGCCTTGGATAAGGGCAAAACGATCTGCCATAAATAGCGTAAATGGCCGGCGCCGTCAATCTGGGCTGAATCCCATAACTCGTCAGGGATTTGCTGAAAAAATTGACGCAAAAGAAAAATGCCGAAGGCGCTGGCCATGAAGGGGATGGTTAATGCCGGCCAATTATCTATCCAGGCGAATGGGGTCACTTTTCCCAACCAGGCAACCGAAATGAAATTGGGGACCCAGGTGATGGCTTCGGGTAGCGTTAGTGTGGCCAGCATCAAGCCGAAGATGAAATTTTTCCCCGGAAACTTCATCCGGGCAAAGGCATAAGCAGCCAACACGTTAAAAATGATTTGACCAAACAAGGTAATCAGAGCGATTTTGATGCTGTTAATGAAAAATAAGGAGAAATTGGCATCTTCCCACGCTTCCAGATAATTTTGCCACTGCAGTTCGCTGGGCAGCCAGGTGCGGCTGGTCGCTTCCGTCAGATTCATCAGGGAGATGCTTATCGTCGCCAGGAAGGGGAAAATGGAAATAAGCGCACCGCTGATAAGCGCCAAGTAGGTCATCATTCGTACCCAATCAACCTCTTTTCTTGATTTGGTGCGGGTGGGTGATAATGTGATGTTAGCCATAGAACACTCTTCCTTTGGAAATGCGATCAAATAGCGAGGTGGCGCTAATGATCACAATGAGCAGAATAATGCCTAAGGCGGCGGCATAGCCGTATCGGGTGTCTCGATTAAAGGCGTCAAATATAACCAGACTGGCTGTGTCCATTGTGCCTAAGGCGGCGCCGGTGCGCAGCACAAAAATGGTGTTGAATGTTTTGAAGGTGCCGATGACGCCGAAAATGCTCAGGAAGTAGGTGATGGGAGACAGGAGAGGCAAGGTGATATGGCGAAATTGTGCCCACCGACCGGCGCCGTCAATGGAGGCCGCTTCATAGAGTTCTTTGGAAATATTCCCCAGGCCGGCCAGGAAAAAGACGACGTTGTAGCCGGTGTATTTCCAGATGCCGAAGATGACGGCAACGACGAGAGCCAGACTGGGGCCGGCCGCCCAATCGGGTATGTTCAGGCTAAGGGCTTCGCCGATGAGTTGGTTGATGCCGGCGGGTTCATTGAGCCAGCCCATCGATTCAAATCCGAGTTGGGCCAAAGCAGTGTTGATGAGGCCGCTGGGATTGCCAGTGAAGATGACTCTGAAGACGCCGGCAGCGCCCACTGCCGGCGTGATGTAGGGTAGGAAGAAGATCATGCGGAACAGACCCTTGCCCTTAATTTCCTGGAACATCAAGACGGCCAGGAACAAGCCCAGAGACAGTTCAATGGGGAGAGTGCCTATCACATAGAAGAGGGTTTGTTTCAGACCTTGCCACCAATCAGAATTGCCTTCGGCGATGACGGCCGGAAGTTCGGCGATGAGGACCCAACTACCAGTCATGAGGAAAATGGCAGCCGCGAATCGAAGCATCATTTGCAGATTGGAGCCGCGCTCGGAGGCGTTGCGCCAGAGAAGCCAGGAGAAAAGCAGCATGACGAACCCAGCGCTGATGGTGACCATTTGTGACCAAAGGTTGAGGGGTTCGCCGTTTTCGAGGGCTTCGGCGTAGGCCAGTTGGATTTCACCCCAGGTGAGCCAGGTGAGACCGAGGGCCAATACGATAAGTAAGGCGGAGGTCATTAATCCGCTGAAATAGGCGTCGTTGCGGGGGGTGTTGGGGGTGTTTCGCTGCATTACGTTATAGATGATAATGCCGATGACGATGAAGAGTGCGGCCGTCCAAAATGCGGCCGCGACTGATTCCACTTGCCACGCTTCCCGTACAAACAGTAAAAATTGCTCATTACGTTCTTCGGCCGTCAGCCCCTTCATTTTCTCGCCAACTTCCAGCAAATTGGGCATGAAAATAAATATGAAGCGGAGCAAAGAAGCGATGCCCAGCGCTACAAACGTGGCGGGAAATGCCCAAAACCAAGACTTTTCTTCTTTTTCCCGGGCGGTGTCAATCAACTGGTTAATCTGGCGAACGGCCATAATGAGAAAGAAAAATGCCAGCCAAAAAGCCAGGACATAAGCCAGAGTGTCAATGGCCCGGATGTATTGACCGAGACCATCAGGCCGGCCGACAATGTTGTTGAGGCCGGCGCGCGTGCTTTGATAAGCTGAAAAGACCAGGGGAAATAGGCCGAATAAACCGATAATGACAATCGCGGGCAAAAGCAGGAGATAAGCCAGAAAAGATTCTTTTCTCTTCATGCCGCGGCGGCCGGAGAAAATTCTCAATCCGGGTCGGGAAACTGCTTTCGCCCGGTGTGGGGCTGCCTGGGTTGCCATAGCATTCTCCTCAAAGTATTGCGATTCACCCGTTAAGTGTGGGGATTATATCACGGCAACCATATCGATCAATAACGGCCGTGACGCAGGGTGTTATGGCTTGGTAAACAAATGGTAACGGTTGGTAAAATCTGGTTCGTGGCACAATCGTTGGCCTGGGCTACAATAAAGCCATGCAGAGGCAGTACACCTGGACGAATATAGATGGCATCGAAATAGAAGAAGATGCGGAACGGCTGAAGATCGTGTGGCCGGTGGCCCGAAATTGGCTGCTTTTTGCCTTGTTTTCGACTAGCATGATCGTTTGGATTGTCTTGCTGGCGGGCATGGCCGCGGCCATCTTTCGCGGGCAATATGGCTTTTTGTTAACAACGATGCTGGTCATCTGGCTCCTGATTTGGGCCTGGTTTGGTCGGGTGTTGTGGGCCAGGTGGCAGTATGTGGCCGCCACCCGCGAGATTTTGTTTATTGATGAGGCCCGGTTGATTATCCGACGTCCGGTGTCCATCCTGGGGATGACGGATGCGTATGACATGACGCATGTTTCCCCGTTTTACATCAGTGACAAGTTTCATTGCATAGCGTTTGATTATGGGTTTCAACGAGTCTGTTTTGGTCAAAGCGTGCCGGATGAGAGCGCCCAAAAACTGGTGCAGGCTCTGAACGGCCGTTTCTTCCCTCACGCCGATGATGATTGAGCAGACCATAATACCAGTAACCAGAAGTCAGTATTCAGTTTTCAGTGGGTGTTTACCAGAGGTTGGCCGTACTGATTACTGAACATGGATTACTGAACATTGGTAATGGACAGTTTATAAAACTTCATGGCTTCCCCAACCAATTTGGCCCGGCAGTTAGCCGCCTACCTCCCCGAAACGCTGGCGCGCCGCATCCTGCGTGACGGGCTGCCGCAACCGGGACGGCCGTTCTCCCTCGATGCCGCCACCCTCTTTTCCGACATCTCCGGTTTCACCGCCATGTCCGAGGAACTGGCCGCCGATGGCCCGCGCGGCGCGGAAGAAGTGAACCGCGTTTTACTGCTCACCTTCACCGGCATGATTGACATCATTCACGACCTGGGCGGCGCCGTCAGCCATTTTTACGGCGACGCCATGTCCGTCTATTTTCCCGACGAAGATGGCACGGCCGCTTGCCGCGCCCTGGCCTGCGCCCAGATGATGCAGACGTTGATGCAGACCAGTTTCAAACGGGTGGTGACCAACCGGCCGCCGCACAAAAATCCGTTTTTTGAGCTGACGATTAAAATCGGGATGGGTTACGGCCGTTGCCAGGAATTGGTGGTGGGCACGCCGGAAACGGGCATGGAGTTTGTGCTGACCGGCCCGGCGATAGATGAAGCCGCCGCCGCCGAAAAGTACGCCAAATCGGGACAGGTGGTCGCCAGTTGGGCGGCGCTGGCAGCGGCTGACCAGAGCGTCATCGCCGATTTCGCCGTCGTCACCCAACCGGTAGCCGCGACGCCCGGCCAACCGCTGCTGGGTTGGACGGCCGTTTCCGACGAATCCATGGCCCGCCTGGAAACCGCCGCCGCCGCCTTCGTGCCGCCTGCCATCACCGAGCGGCTGAAAGCGGCCAGCGCCGAATCCCTGGCCGAACACCGCCCCGTCACCAGCCTGTTTGTCCAATTCGAGTTTGCCGGCGACAAAGATGATACCTCGGCTATCGAGACGGCCGTCATGGGGCAGCAGTTGCAAGATTATTACACTTGGGCCTGCCGCCTGGTGAGCCAGTTTGGCAGTGAAAATGCGCGGGTGAACCGGGTGCTCACCGGCGACAAGGGGAACCAGCTTCATATCATATTTGGCGCGCCGGTGGCCCCCGACGCCCCGGAACAAGCTATTCGCTGCATGATGGCGATGCAGCGACAGCGGCCGGATTTCATCGCCAGTCAAAAAATTGGATTGACGGCGGGAAAAGTGTTTGCCGGGCCGGTGGGGGCGGTGGAACGGCGAGAATACACGGTGGTGGGGGATGTGGTCAACCTTTCGGCCCGGCTGATGCAGATTTGCCGGCCGGGGGAGGTGTGGACAGATCGGGCAACGGCCGTGCGCGCCCAAACTGCGATTGATTTCGTCGAACTGCCGCCGGTTAAACTCAAGGGCAAACAACTGGAGGTGACGCCGCTTGCCGCGCAAAAGGAACGGGCACAGGCGCAGGAGCTGCAAACCTATTTAGGCGGGTGGAAAACGCCGCTAGTGGGCCGGACGCAAGAGTTGGCGCTCATGCGATCTCGTCTGGATGCGGCGTTGAGTGGGCAGGGCAAAGTGATTGCCGTGGTTGGAGCAACGGGTGCGGGTAAGACACGGTTGGTGGCGGCTGGCGCAGCATATTGGCTAGGGCAAAACGGCCGTGGCTTTGTGGGCGAGGGGTATCAGCACACCACGGAAACCCCGTTTGGCCCCTGGCGGCAAATTTGGCGATCCTTTTTTGGGTTGGATGGGGGACTGGATGCGGTGGGGCAAGCCACAGCCGTCGTCAACCGCACCCGAGAATTGGTTCCTAGTTGCGGCGACGATGTGGGCTTGTGGGGCGAGGTGTTAGGTTTGCCGATGCGGCAAGCGCCCAGTCTGGCCGAATTGACGGCCGAGGTGCGTAAAGCCCGCTTTTTTGCTTTGGTGCGCCGCTGTTTGACGGCGGCGGCGGCCGAACGGCCGTTGTTGCTCATCCTGGAAGGGCTGCATTGGGCCGATCAGGCCAGCTTGGCCCTAATTGATGAACTGGCGGCCCACATCCCCCATCACGCCCTGGCCTTGATTCTGGCTTACCGCTCCCAAAGGGCTCCTGCTTTGGACGGGATCAGTCCCGATGGCCTGACCACCATCCCCGTTTCCGACTTGTCGCCAGATGAAGCCCGCCATTTGCTAAATGAATTGGTGGGAGTGAGCCAACTGCCACCGGCGGTGGAGCAGCAGCTTGGTCTACGGGATCGGGCGGGGCGGGACAGTCCGGTCAACCCGCTGTTTTTGGAAGAGTCGGTGAATGTGATGATGGGGATGGGGGCGCTACGGCTGAACGGCCGGGTGCAGGTGGACGAAGCTTTGTTAGGCCAGATGCAGGTTCCCGATACCATTCATGGCTTGCTGCTGGCGCGGTTGGATCGGCTGCCGCCTGCCAGCCGGGATGTCCTCCAAATTGCGTCGGTGATTGGCCGGGAGTTTGGCTTGAATTCGTTGTCGCATCTGACGCCGACGGCCGTGCGCCCCCGCCTGGTGAATTTGCTGGAAACGCTGACGTCGGCGGAGATGACCCGGCTGCTGGCGGCCGACCCGGAGTGGGTGTATTTGTTCCAGCACGCCATGACGCACGAGGTGGCGTATGAAAGTTTGCCTTATGCCCGGCGGCAAGAACTGCACGCCGCCATCGCCAACTGGCTGGAAATGACGTTTGCCGCCAATTTGAAGCCGATCTATCCCACGCTGGCTTACCATTACGGCCGGGCTGATATTCATGACAAAGGACTGCGTTATGCCCTGGCTGCCGGCGATGCCGCCCGCGACATTTTTGCCAACGCGGAAGCCATCGAATTGTACACGCAGGCAGAGCGGCATTTGTCGGCGTTAGGGGTGGATGAGAATTGGGAGACGGCCGTTGATTTATATTTAGCGCGAGGTGATGTCGCTCGCTATTTGGGCGAATTTGCCACCAGTATCGCGGATGGTGAAAAAGCTCTGGACTTGGCGCTTGTTCACCACGACCTGTTGCGGATTGCTCAGGCTAATAATTTACTAGCCGATATTAAATTCCGTTTACCTCGTTTTGATGAGGTACTGGCGCATACGGCTGAAGTTATCGCTCTAAATAGCCAAATCCCCCTAGATCAATTGGCTCGCGCCTACCAATGGTCAGGCATGGCATATAGTGCGTTAGGAGATTATAAAACAGCGCTGGACCAGCTACGCGAGGCTGAAAAGCTTTGTGAAAATGTAAAAAATAACCGCCGCTTGGCCTTGGTTTTAGAGGCCATTGCATATGTATACTATTCTCAAAAAGATCTTCGCTCGGCTTTAGATGCTTTACAGCGAAGCGTGAACTTATCTCGACACTTTAGCATCCCCGCCAATGTTGCGTCAGTTCTGAACAATATCGCTCTGGTGCAATTTACGTTAGGTGACGCGCGTGAAGCTCTTGTCACTTATGAGGAAGCGGAAACCTTGGTCGTAGATGTAAGCCGCAGTTTTTTGGCTACGATTTTAAGCAATAAAGGCGAGGTGCTAGCTTATCTTGGTCAGTACAAAGCGGCTGAATCAGCATTCATAACAGCAACCAACCTTTTTACACAGACAAATGATGTTCAAGGATTAATAGAAACTTACTTGCGATGGGGGTCTGAATATCATAGCACTTTAGGCAATTGGGATGTTGCTGCCGAATACCTGGGTGTTGCCAGGCAATTATTGCGAGATAACCCGGGCGACTACTTTGAACTTGAAGCACGATTGAATATTGGCGATGCACAACTGGCAATAAACGATAAAGATTATCGCCTTGCAGATCAAATGTTACAGGCTGCCCAACGCATTATTGAGGAAAAAGGGTTAAATTGGTGGGAGCCAGTTTTATATTATTTTCAAGGAAGAGTTTTAGAGGCGACATCGGGAGAGTTTGCGCGACAGAAATATCGTCTGTCTGAGAAATCAATTCAAGGAGGTCAAGGATGCCCAGATTATCAGCCAATGATTTTATTACAACTAGCAAAGCTCTCTGAGCATGAAGATGAAAAACGAAAGCACTTGTTTTTGAGCGCGAAAGCTGCTGAAAAACGGGCCAGGTATGGTGATAAAATCGGGGTTTTCCGTGACATTGGCCAATATCTGATTGGTAACAATGATCCCAAATTAGTTGAATTGGGGGAAAGGTGTCTAAAAAAAGCAACAGCCCTATCGAATAAAACGATAGGGCTGTAGGATTCAATGATTCTCGTGGGGGAAATTAGCCGCCGCCTGGCAGCCACCCCTTTGTCGTCCGATCCCCTAGTCCACCGGCAAACTCATCAAAATTGTCTTCGTTCAGATTGCTAAGCGTCTCAATTTCGACGGCCGTCAGGTCATACCCTGCCAACGCTTTCTTGGGATCAGAGAACAAGAGTCCTCGAAATTTTTCATCCTCGACTGCCCGTTGAATAATCTCTTTCAATACTTTTTCAGACATTTTATTCTCCTCGTATAAAGTAATTCCATAAATAGTATCTTCTCAAAAATCTGGGGTAATCACAGGGGAGTTAAATCAGGTTGACCACGTGAGCGGATGATGTCCGCCAACGACGGCATTGCATTTTTCTGTGAA
>JAJRVV010000032.1 GCA_024277135.1 Chloroflexota bacterium
CATTGTTCATTGTTCATTGTTCATTGTTCATTGTTCATTGTTCATTGTTCATTGTTCATTGTTCATTGTTCATTGTTCATTGTTCATTGTTCATTGTTCATTGTTCATTGTTCATTGTTCATTGTTAATTGTTCATTGTTAATTGTTCATTGTTAATTGTTCATTGTTAATTGTTCATTGTTCATTGTTCATTGTTCATTGTTCATTGTTAATTGTTCATTGTTAATTGTTCATTGTTAATTGTTCATTGTTCATTGTTCATTGTTAATTGTTAGGAATCGTGCCAATCACCGGCACATCCAGGTATCGCTCCACATCTTCAACCCGGTGAACGATCCCCGATTCCACCCATTCCCACACAAAAATGATGATGACGCCCAACAGCGCGCCAAACACCATCCCGGCGGCCGTGTTGATATTGGTCTTTGGGCTTTCCAAGCCGGGGATCGGATCATCCAGCAGTTCCGCTTCAATCCGATCTTCCTTGCGCAGCCCCGCGTTTTGCTCATTGCGCCAAACGATCAACTGATTGGCCCACACCCGGGCTACATCATTCGCCAGATTGGGGTCTGTGTTCTCCACTTCAATCTTGATAGTAGATTCAGAAGTGGCGGCAGCGATACGCACATCGCCCATCAACTGCTGCGGCGTCATATCCAATTGCAGTTCCTCCACCACTTTACCCGCCCGATAACTGGATTGCAGCCACACCGCATAATCTCGCACCAGCGCTTTGGCCGCCTGCGTCTGTCCAAAATCGGGCCGGGAGGTGACCAAAAGCTGTACCGTTGATTTGTAAACGGGCGTCTGCATTTTGCTGAAGCCGAACGCCGCCCCGGCCGTCAATCCGGCCAATAAGATGATCAACCATCCCCGTTGGCGCAAAATACGCATGTAATCATTGAGTGTCACAAAAGTTCTCCTATCTTTCTGCCTTGTTTTTTGGAATTTCGCCCAAAATTTCCAAACCGAGGCTTTGCGCTTCTTCCCTGTCGCGCAGAGTCGGATCAAGATATTCGACCAATAAGGCCAGTCCCAAACCGGCCGCTAACGCCAGCGCCACTCGGAAGGGCAAATCAAGCTGGCTGCGGATTCCGGCCGAGATGGGGTTGACCACCGGCTCATCTAGCTGTACCAGCACGGCCGTCTCCCCCCCCAACTGCGGCAGCGCATCGGCATTTTGCGCCACCAACACCGCCGCCGCCGCATCCATCATCGCCGCCAACGTCTCCGCATCGCCAAAGGTGAGCGAAACCGTCAGCATACTGCGGGCGTTACCCGCCGCCAGACTGCCCATGATGGCCCCGGCAGGCACATCCAACCCTTGCGCCGCCAACTCCTGGCTCACCAACGCCGCAAACCGGTTGCCGCTCACCCAATCGTTAAGGCCGTTGACGATGTACTCTGAAGCCGTCCAGTTGTAATACCGCTCCTGATCAGACTGGCGCGCCTCCGCCCCCGGCGGCTGCGCCACGATGAAGCGGACGCCGACGTTGTACACCGGCGGCGGCCGTTGGTAAGTGACCAATCCCACGCCCAGCACGATAACGGCGGGGATGATCATCAACAGCCAGCGGCGGCGCAAAACGCGCCAGTATTGTCTCAATTCCATCACGTTACCCGGTTAAATTCGTCCAGTTTTTGCTCGATAAAGGCGGTCAGTTTTTGTTGGAACACGGCCGTATCAAACTGCTCTGCATGTTCCCGAATCCGCGACACGTCTACCCTGTCCGGATCAAATGATTCTACCGCCTCGATAATCGCCGCCGCCGACTGCTCGCCAAAAAACGCGCCCGTCTGGCCCGAAACCACGATGTCCAGCGCGCCGCCGGCGGCGTAGGCGATCACCGGCCGTCCCGCCGCCATCGCCTGAATCGGGGCGATGCCGAAATCTTCCTCGCCGGGCCATGCGAACGCCCGGCAGCGAGCCATCAAATCCGGCAATTCCGCATCTGGCACATAGCCCAGAAACTGCACCGTTGGCCCGGCCAGCGATTCCAGCCGCTCTTTGTCCCGACCAGCGCCGGCGATGAGCAACGGCCGTGCCATCCGGTTAAACGCCTCAATCAACACATCCAGCCGCCGGTACGGAACCAACCGCCCCACAAACAAATAATAATCATCCACCCGGTTCGATGGTTCAAAACGGCTGGTATCCACCGGCGGATAGATGATAACCGAATCCCGGCGGTAAACCTTTGCGATTCGCCTACGCACCTCTTTCGAGATAGCGATGAAGAAATCCACCCGATCCGCCGCCAGCCGGTCCCACTGCCGCAGCCGCAGCAAAAAGGGAGCCAACGCCTTCCGCACCGCCCAACTCAGATTTTCCTGCTGCGCATATTGGTGGTATCGCCACACATACCGGGTGGGCGTCAGGCAGTAGCAAATGTGCAGCGTTTCCGGCCCGGTGATGACCCCATGACAAAATCCGCTTTTATTGCTGATCAACAAATCATACGCCCGAAAATCAAACTGCTCAAAAGCAAACGGGTAAAGCGGGAAATACAACTGCTGTTTCCGATGCGCCAGCGGCAGCCGGTCTATAAACGAGGCGCGGATATCCCAATCGCGCCAATGTTCCGGCATCCCCTCCCGCCAATAAAGCGAGGTGTACAGCGGCGCATCCGGGTAAAGCAGCGCCAGATTCTCCAGCACATCTTCCGCCCCGCCAATCTGGTTCAGCCAATCATGCACCAGCGCAACTTTCATAGTTTACAAGCGACAAACAGTAAGTTCACCTTGTCACCTTGCCACCCTATCGCCTAAATTCCCAACCGTTCCATCCGCGCCGCCAACTCCGCTTCCACTTCCATCGTTTCCATGGCGTCGGTGAGCTGGTTGTCCAGACGGCTGGTTTCAATCTCCCAGGCGGCGTCGGCGTGATCCAGGCGGCTGCGGATGTTTTCAGCGGCTCGCGCCACCTCAGTATCCGCCTGCCCCATCAGCGAGTCCAACGAACGCATCGCCTTTGCAGAAAGCTCTTTCGATTTAGTCAGGTTGAGCAAAAAGCCCAACTCCTCCCGCTCCTGTTTGGCGATAGCCAGCCGCCCTTCCAGCTTGATGCGGATATCGTCCAATTTTTCGGCGGCGGACACCTGCCGCTCCAACGACGCATCATACGTCTCGATCATCTTCATGGTGGAGCTAAACTGCTTTTGCGTCACCATGGCTTCGGTGCGCTTGTCTTGCTGCAAAAACTTGTCCACCATGATGTCCAGCCGGGCGGCTTTGTCGGCCAGGGCTTCCCGCCGCCTTTTGGTGGTTTTCACCTGGGCGAACATGGGCCGGATGGATTTGGTGAATTCGGCGACTTCTTTTTCGGCTTCGCGGATATATTGGTCGTAAACGGCCAGATCGCTTTTCTGCAATGCTTTGTCGGCCGCTTCGTGCAGGGAAGCGCGGAACAGGGTTCTGAGTTTTTTGAATAAGGATGCCATGGCGAAATTATACTTGAGTTGGCGTAACTGTACAGACATCCGATTTCTCGTTGTCGAGTAGGCTGACATCATGAGTGATAAGAAATCGGATGTCTTGTCAGCAAACAAAAAAGACGGCCGTTCCTTTGGATACGGCCGTCTTCTGCAACTCCGGGTGTCAGGAGATTGGCAACGCCAATCGGAGCCAGAGTTAACCAGCAAAATCAGGTGCGCATTACGCCGCGTCTTTAATCACAATTTCATCTTCGTCAAAACCATTGGCCTTGGCCGAAACTGAACCTGATTCCGGCATAATGATCGCCAGAACAATGTAAATCAGGATGCCATGGCCGCCGGTCAGCGCCATCAAGACAAAGAGCAAACGCACCAAAACCGGGTCAATACCCACATAGTCTGCCAAACCGCTGGCCACGCCGAAAAACATCTGATCATTCTCATTCCGTACCAATCGTTTATCGTTCATCACAAAACCTCCAACTGAGACATCCGATTTCTCGTTGTTGCGTAACTGGCAAGAAATCGGATGTCTTGATTTTCTTGTAACTGCTAACCACAAAGGCGCAAAGACGCAAAGTTTCTCTGGTTTTTCTTTGCGCCTTCGTGTCTTCGTGGTGAAATTCCAGAGGGGCTTAGTAGTTACATTTTCTTGACAATTAACCCACTGTACGCCTCGCCAAAAGAAAGGTTGCAGGCGAATTTAGCGGCGGGACAAACTGTTTTTCAGCAGCATCCAGCCGCCCGCCAAAATGAGAAACAACGGCCATAACCGCCCCAAGCTGCCCAACCCGGTGAAAAATCCGCCAAAGATGACGAACATGACCAAGCCGATCACGACCAACCGGCCGCCTTCGCGCCGGGCGTGTTTGCCTCCATCCCCTAATATGCTCATACAAAACATACCAATGCCCACAAACGCCGGAATCAAAGTCCACACATACGCCCAACTGGCCCAATTACCGGTCAGGTTTTGATAATATAGAATGCTGCCAATGCCGCCGATGATCGTACCGGGAATAGTTAACGGCGGCGTCCCCAAAATGGCCGCCAACCAAAAAACACCTCCTATCCCTATAATAATCAACGGCCACTGCCGTTCCATATTTATCACACCGGCCAGACCAGGAAAAAATTGCATCAGCAAAAAGAAAACACCGACGCCAATTAAAACCAGACCGCCTATGATTGATCCACGCTTTTCCATAATTGAACCTCCGACAAACTGCCTGCCGCAGTTTGATGATTTGCCGAACTATACGTCCTGTTCCAGTTATTGTCGCAGAGCGATAGACAATCTGCCAACGGCCGTACTTTGTGCTAAACTCCGGCGAAAATCAAACACGAGGGAACCGCCCCATGAAACACGTTTTGGTCACCGCCCCCTTTCCTGCGCCGCTCATGGACAAAATTCGTTCCGTTTCCACCCAAATCGAAGTGGAGCAGATGACATTGGTTGACGGCCGTTGGCCCGAAGACAAAACCACCTCCGCCGAAATCTACTACGCCATCAACGGCGTCCCCCGCCCCGAACAAGCCCCCAACCTGTACTGGGTGCAAACCCATTGGGCCGGCATAGACAGCCTTATCAACACCCCGATTTGGGACACCGACATCGCCATCACCAGCGCCAGCGGCATCCACGCCCCCAACATGGCCCAGTACGCCATCACCCAAATGTTGGCCTGGGCGCACCGCGTCCCCCGCTGGTTCAAAACCCAACGAAAAGGGTCATGGCCTACCAAACGGTGGAAAAAATTTCTACCAGAAGAGCTGCGTGGCAAAACCCTGGGCATCGTCGGCTACGGCTCTATTGGCCGCGAAATCGCCCGCCTGGCCAAAGCGTTTGGCATGACCATCCTGGTCAGCAAACGAGACGCCCGCCACGTCAAAGACAAAGGGTTCAGCTTGCCTGGAACCGGCGATCCGGAAGGCGCCTTACCGGACCGAATTTACCCTGGCGAAGCCCTCCGCTCCATGCTGGCCGATTGTGATTACGTGGTGTTGACTTTGCCGCTAACCCGCCAAACCCGCCATTTATTCGATGAAACCGTTTTCAAAGAAATGAAGCCGACCGCTTTCCTCATCAACGTGGGTCGGGGCAGTTTGATCAACGAAAAGGATTTGATCAAAGCCCTCAAGAAAGGATGGATCGCCGGCGCCGGGCTGGACGTTTTTGAAACCGAGCCGCTGCCGGAGAGCAGCCCGCTGTGGTCGATGGACAACGTCATTCTCACGCCGCACATCAGCGGCTTCACCCCATTTTACGATGAGCGGGCGACTGATTTATTTGCCGCCAACTTGCGCCGTTACCTGGCCGGAGAGCCGCTCCTAAATTTGGTGAACCGGGAGAGAGGGTATTGATGTGTGGTAACTGCTAACCACAAAGGCACAAAAACACAAAGTTTCTCTGGTTTTTCTTTGTGCCTTCGTGTCTTTGTGGTGAAATTCCAGAGGGGCTTAGTAGTTACGATGTGTGCTAAAATAGAGCCAGATGAAAACGAATGAGTTATCGTCCCGCGAATACCACGCGCGGCGGCAGGCAGAGAAACGACGGCAGCGCGAACATCTGCGCCGGAAATGGCTGGCGCGGGTGCGCGCCGCCATCCGCCAATTAGCCCCCCGTCACCCGGAAATCGAGGCGGTTTACCTGTTTGGCTCCATCACCCAGCCGGGCCGGTTTACGCTCCGCTCCGACATTGATGTAGCGGTAGCCACAGCTTCCGTCGCCGCCGAGAGCGCGTTTTGGCGGGCGTTGGAGGAGGAACTGGAACGGGATGTGGATGTACGGCCGTACCAGCCCCCCATCACCTTTGCCGTCGCCAATTATGGAGAATGTGTCTATGCGCGAGAAAGCGATCATCCTGGAACAAAACATTCGCAGTGACCTGAAAACCATCGCCCAGATTTACGCCCAAATCGGCGCGCCCGCTATCAGCCAGGACGCCGGCGAAGACGCGCTCATCGTGCTCGCCTATCGTCTGCACAGCCTCTACAGCGCATTTGAAAACATCTTCCGCGAAATTGCCAAAACCTTTGAAAGCCACCTGGACGACCAGGCCGGCTGGCACATTCAACTTTTACAGCGCATGAAACTCGACCTGATGCCGATTCGACCGGCCGTGATTAACGACGCCGCTTACGACAAACTGGATGAACTGCGCCGCTTTCGCCACCTGTTCCGTTCCGCCTACAGCATCCGGCTGGACGCCCGCCGCTTGCAACTGGCTCTGGACAAAGCGATTGAGTTGCGCGACCTTTATCCTCAACAAACGGTTTATTTCCTCCAATTTTTGCAAACATTACAATAAATCCCTCTCACCAAACATGGAGAACAGATGAACAAACCTGTGATCAAACTTCTCGGTATCCTCTACCTGCTTCTGGGCGTTACGGCCGTCTCCGCCAGCGCCGCCCCATTCCCCCAATCCGATGACCCGGTCAGCATCCCCCCACCCGATTCCGTCACCATCGCCAGCACGTTGCAGCCCCAACTCGGCTGCTCCGGCGAATGGAACACCACCTGCGAAGAGTCCCAACTCAGCTACAACCCGGAGTGGGACTTGTGGGTTGCCACCTTTAACCTGACCGCCGGCGATTACGAATACAAAGCCGCCCTCAACGGAACCTGGGCCGACAACTATGGCCTCAACGCCGAATATTACGGCCCCAACATCCCCCTTTCCGTCCCCGAAGACGGCCCCGTCATGTTCTGGTACGACCACAAAACCCGCTGGGTCAGCGACAGCGTCAACAGCCTCGTCGCCAACGTCTCCGGCGACTTCCAGGATGAAGTCGGCTGCTCCGGCGACTGGCAGCCGGACTGTTGACGCACCCTCTTGCAAGACCCGGACGGAGACGGCCGTTACCAATTCGTCACCGCCGCCATCCCCCCCGGCGACTACGAGGCCAAAATCGCCATCAACCAAAGCTGGGATGAAAATTATGGCGCGGATGGCGTGGCCGACGGCGGCAACATCCCCTTCACCGTGACGGAGGGCGCGGAAGGCGCTTCCGTCGCCGTCATCTTCACCTACAGCCCCGGCAGCCACCTGTTGGAAATCAGCCTGGGCGACGCCGCCATCACCGAAGGCATGGTCAGCGGCGGCCCCAGCGGACTGCCCGCCCCCGCCATCGCCAAACCCGACCTCGTCGTCATCCCCGGAACCATCCAGAGCGTCCTCGGCTGCCCCGGCGATTGGCAGCCCGATTGTGAAATCACCGCCCTCCAATTCGACGAAGCCAACCAGGTGTGGGCCAACAGCTTCACCCTGCCTGCTGGCGAATACGAGTACAAAGCGGCGATTGGCGGTAATTGGGACATCAACTTTGGCCTGGACGCCCAACCCGGCGGCCCCAACATCTCCTTGAGTTTGAGCGAAGAAACGGCCGTCACCTTCCTCTTCGACCACAACACCGGCTGGGTCATGGACGACGTTAACACCCTCATCGCCAACGTCCCCGGCGACTTCCAGGAGGAAATCGGCTGCGCCAACGATTGGGCGTCCGACTGCCTGCGCACCTGGCTGCAAGACCCGGACGGCGACGGCATCTACACCTTCCGCACCCTCTCCATCCCCGCCGGCGATTACGAGGCCAAAGTCGCCGTCGGCCAAAGCTGGAGCGAAAATTACGGCGACGGCGGCGCGGCCGACGGCCCAAACATCCCCTTCACCGTCCCTGCCGATGGCGAACTCGTCTCCTTCGCCTGGGACAGCGCCAGCAAGGTTTTGAGCATCGGCGTGGGCGAGACGGCCGGGCCGCGGGGCAGCATCAAACAAGCCAAAGCGCATTGGGTGACGGCCGACACCATCGCCTGGGACGTGGACACAGAAACAGCCGACAGCTTCGCCCTGCACTACTCCCCCACCGGCGCCGCCCTCAGCCTCAGCGAATCCGGCGTCAAAGGGGGCCAGGCCATCCCCCTCACCCTGGACGCCAACGGCCTCAGCGACGACATCCTGGCAAAATTCCCCCACCTGGCCGGATTCGCCGCCCTCAAAATCAGCCCGGATGACCTGGGCAAAGTACGCATCGCCCTGAAAGGGCAGACGGCCGTCTCCGCCGCCAACAGCGACGGCCCGGTAGACGCCGCCGGTCTGCAAATCCCCGGCGTACTGGACGATTTGTACGCTTACGACGGCCCGCTCGGCGTCACCTTTGCCGATGGCGCGCCCACGCTCCGGGTCTGGGCGCCCACCGCCCGGCTGGTCAAGCTGCGCCTGTTCGCCGACCTCAACAGCAGTCAAGCGGAGAGTTTGCCTATGCGAATTGATCCGAAAACGGGAGTGTGGTCCATTACGGGAGATGCGTCGTGGAACGGCCGCCCCTACCTCTACGAAGTGCAGGTATACGTCCCCGGCGAAGGAGCGCTAAACAACCTCGTCACCGACCCCTACAGCCTCAGCCTGACGATGAACAGCCAGCGCAGCCAGATCGTTGACCTGGACGACCCCGCCCTTCTCCCCAACGGCTGGGAGACGTTGACCAAACCGCCCCTGGCCGCGCCGGAAGAGATCGTCCTCTACGAATTGCAAGTACGCGACTTCAGCATGAACGACGCCAGCGTGCCCGAAGAACTGCGCGGCAAATACCTCGCCTTCAGCCAAAGCGACAGCAACGGGATGCAGCACTTGGCGCGGCTGGCGCAGGCGGGCGTCACCCACATCCACCTGCTGCCCACCTTCGACATCGCCACCATCGAGGAAAACCCGGCCAACCGCGCCGAGCCGGACATGGCCGAACTGGCCGCCTTCCCGCCCGATTCCGAGGAGCAGCAAGCCATCATCAGCGCATTGGCGGACAAAGATGGCTTCAACTGGGGGTACGACCCGTACCATTACCTGGTTCCCGAAGGCAGCTACGCCACCGACGCCGACGGCCCGGCGCGGATTTTAGAGTACCGGCAAATGGTGCAAGCCCTCAACCAGACCAACCTGCGCGTCGTCGCCGACGTGGTGTTCAATCACACCAACGCCAGCGGGCAGCGGGATCGCTCCGTGCTGGATCGGATTGTGCCCGGCTACTACCACCGGCTCAACGCCGGCGGCAAGGTGGAGAACTCCACCTGCTGCGCCAACACCGCCACCGAACATACCATGATGCGCAAGCTGATGGTGGACACCGTCGTCCTCTGGGCCAAAGCGTACAAAATTGACGGCTTCCGCTTTGATCTGATGGGGCATCACATGAAAGAGGATATGCTGGCGGTGCGGGCGGCGCTGGATGCGCTGACGCTGGAAAATGACGGCGTAGATGGCCGCAGCATCTTCATCTACGGCGAAGGGTGGGACTTTGGCGAAGTGGCGAACAACAATCGCGGCGTCAACGCCACCCAACTCAACATGCCCGGAACCGGCATCGGCACGTTCAACGACCGGGTGCGCGACTCGCTGCGCGGCGGCAGTCCGTTTGGCGGCCGTCAGGAACAAGGGTTCATCAACGGCCTCTACACCAACCCCAACGAAACCGATCAAGGGCCGGCGGGAGCGCAGCTCGGCCGTCTGCTGCTGTTTGCCGACCGCATCCGCGTCAGCCTGGCCGGCAATTTGGCCGATTACGAGTTTGTCGGATTCGCCGGGGATGTGGTGACGGGGGCGGAGGTGGATTACAACGGCTCTCCTACTGGCTACGCGCAAGACCCGCAAGAGAACATCGTCTACGCCTCGGCGCACGATAACGAGACGCTGTTTGACGCCATCCAATACAAAGCGCCGCTGGCGACGAGCACGGCCGTCCGCGCCCGGATGCAGGCCATGGGGTTCAGCGTGGTCGGCTTGAGCCAGGGCGTCCCCTTCTTCCACGCCGGGACGGAGCTGCTGCGCTCCAAATCATTTGACCGGGACAGCTTCAATTCCGGCGATTGGTTCAACCGGCTGGACTTCACCTACCAGGAGAATAACTTTGGCGCGGGGCTGCCGCCAAAAGGGAAAAACCAGGAGATGTGGCCGGTGATGGCTCCCTTGCTGGGCAATCCGGCCATTAAACCGACGCCGGAGGATATCGCCTTCACCCTGGCCCGGTTCGAGGAGATTTTGCAAATCCGGCGCAGTTCGCCGCTGTTCCGGCTGCGAACGGCCGTCCAAATCCAGGAGCGGGTCGCCTTCCACAACACCGGCCCGGAGCAGATTCCGGGGCTGATCGTGATGAGTATTTCCGACACGGTGGGCGAGGATTTAGACCCGGCGCGGGATGGGATAGTGGCGTTGTTTAACGCCTCGGCGGAGCCGGTGTCGTTCACGCTGGCGGATGCGGTAGGCACATCTTACACACCGCATCGGGTGCAATTGGCCTCGGCCGATCCGGTGGTGCGTCAGGCAATGTTTAACATAGCAACGGGGATGTTTACGGTTCCGGCGCTGACGACGGCCGTGTTTGAGTCGTCGCAGACGGAGCAAGTGGAAGTAACGGTTGTGCCTCAAGCCGCTTCTACCGCAGAGACGGTAACGGCCGTGTCCACCCCAACAGAACCGGCCGTAACGGCCGAACCGGCGGCAACGGACAACGACGCGCCCTGGAGCGTCATCGGCGGCGGGCTGGCGGCGTTGGCAGCCGCTGGCGCGGCGGCGTGGGTTTACCGGAGGCGGAAGCAAGTGCAGGAGGAAAGAAAATGATTGTACGCATGTGGCACGGCCGTGTGCCTAGGGACAAGGCACAGGCATATCGGGCATTTTTGAAAGAACGGGCGATTCCTGATTACCGATCAGTTCCAGGCAACATCCATGTTTACATCCTGGAACGGGCAGTAGGTGAAGTCACTCACTTTATCACGATGACATATTGGGAAAGTCTGGAGGCGATCAGGAGCTTCGCCGGAGATGACGTAGAGTCGGCGAAGTATTACCCTGAAGACAAGGAGTTTTTACTAGAATTTGAGCCTCGTGTGGTGCATTATGAAGTCGTAGGACAAGCCTGATCGGGGTTTCCGGAGAACTACTGTGGAAACGGCCGTACCCGATGGGTACGGCCGTTCTCTCAAGTTTCCTGGTATAATAAAACTCAACTCAAATGGCGAGGCGATCTATGAGCATTTCCGACCTGATAACCAAAACACAATATGTCATTGACAGCCAGGGTGAAAAGCAAGCCGTTCTCATTGATCTATCGGTGTGGGCAGAAATTGTCGCGTTGCTGGAAGACCTGGAAGACGCCGCTGAAATGGAACAATTACGACTAGAAGACGATGAAGCTGTCCCTTGGGAACAAGCCAAAGAAGTTCTATCGCGTTAAACACCGGCGAGAAGCATACCGATAAAAAAACGGCCGTACCCAACCAGGTACGGCCGTCCTCATTTCAACAACCAACCACTACCGAACCACCATCGGCAAGAACACCTCAAAAAACGAGCCATTCAGCAGACTAAAGTCGGTGAAGTGGTCAATCTGCATCGTCACCAGATTCTCATCCGCATCCACCACATAACTTTCGGGAATCGTCCAGCTTTGCGTCGTGGTGCTGTAATAGGCCGGTTTGAGATACTTCTCCCGCAACCCCAACCTGAATAGCTCATCCTCATCATAGCTGAAGCGAATGAACACATTCTGGTTAAAGTTGCTGGTAATGGGCGCGCCCGTCTCATCGGTGGCGATGAAGGCGTAGCCATACTTGTACAACCGGGCATGGTGCTGGTTGGGGAAAGTAGCAATGGGCGTGATGTACAGCGTCACCGTGCCGCTGACCGGCATGGCCCCGGCCGGGATGTAGATTTGCGTGCCGTCCGCCAGCGCCAGTTCCACCGGCTCGGAGGCGTCAAAAGCGATCACCGCCGGCCCCGGCTTGGCGTATGGCCCAGTGAGCGCCAAGTCGAGCGTTTCGTTGCTATTGCCCATCACCACCGTCTGGCGGGTGACGTAGAAGTTGTTGCCTACTTCCACCACCGCGCCAATGTACCAGGTAGCGTTGCTGTGCAGATTCAGCGTATAGGTATCGCCTAACGCCGCCTCAGTTTTGGTGGCCGCGCCCCGGCTGCTGTAAGCCCATATGTGGACACGGCCGTCCGCCAGCCGCGCAGTGGTAGAAATGCTGGTCGTCCCCGACAAGGTTACATCCGATTCGCGGAACTGCAAGTCTGTATTCCCGGCCGCGCCGCCGCGTGGCGCTTCCACGGTCAAGATCACCGGGTTCAGCCAATTCTGGTCAGAATCATAGGCCGCCCGCACCAGGTACGTGCCATACGGAACCGGCAGGCGGTAGTCGCCATTCTCATCCGTTTCCGCCCGCAGCGTCACCTGGCCGATGACATCTCCCTGGCCGTCAGCGGCCACGACCGCGCCGGCCAACGGCGAGCCATCCGGGGCGGTCACGGTTCCGGTGATCCAACTGTTGCGGCGCACCACCGGCAATTTTGTGCCCAGCGTTTGTCCGCTTTGTAAGGGCGCTACTTTTTGGTGATCGATGGGCACATAACCAGACGCCGGTTCGACGCCATATCCCAACGCCCACAGCCCGGCCGACAGGTTGAGTTCGGCCACGCCGTTTAACGGGTTGATGTCGTCGCTGACGCTGGCGAACGGGTTATAGGCAAAGGCACGGCCGTTGACACCGGTCACGGCTTCATCCGCTCTGGGGTCATACAACGCGCCAAACAACGTGGCATCTTGGGGCAAGAGTGAGAAGCTCATACTCACCGTCTCGCCGCCGGACACCGAGACCGGCTGCGGGTTGCCCGCCAGCCAATCCGCATCCGGGGAAAGGTTGACGCCCACATTGAAACTGCCGTCTGGCAAATACAGCATGAAGCTGCCGCCGACGATGGGGGCGCCCTTCACCGGGCCATCGGCGCTGTTTGCCGACGCCCAGCCGCGCGCGTTCACCGGACGGCCGTCGCTATCCACCAATTGGCCGATGAGCGTGTTGTCCGCCGCCGTCAGGGTGAAGTCGGCGCCGGTGATGGTTTGGCCGCTGGCAATGGTGACGGATACGGCCGTGCCCGTGTACACATACGGCAATTCCGGCGGCACATGCGGCTTCACCAGCCAATCACCGGCCGTCACGGCCAACGCATAACTGCCATCCGGGTTCGTCCGCGTTTGCGCTCCCTGATACACCCGCGTCCAACCAACCATGCGCGCGCCTTCCACGCCATCGCCATTTTCATCCAACACCGCGCCGCTGATGGTAGCGTCTCGTGGAACCAGGTCAATCAGGCCCAAATCCAGCGTACTGCTTACCGGCGCCTGGATCGTCTGCGGCGGCGGCCCGGCATAATTGGGGTCAAATGGGTTGATGATGAGCTTGTACGGCCCATTGGGAACCGTCAGCGTGAACACGCCGGTATTGACATCGGCCAAGGTAGAGCGGCCTACGCCCTCACTGGAACGCAGACTGACGGTCGCCGTCATCGGCGTGGCAGGCAGGTTGATCTGGCCCGTCACCGTCGAATCAGCGGTGAGTACGGTGAAATCGAGCGTCTTCGCTTCCGGCATCAGGTTCTTATCAAACTGGATCAGCTGGGGCGGCAGGTTGAACAACCAATCGGCCGGGTTTGATGAATCGGTGGGGCGCACCGTCACCGCCCAGACGCCGCCGCTGAGCCGCAGCAGGTAGGAACCGTCAGCCTGAGTCAATGTGGTGCGGCGGCCCGGCTCGTCCAACCGGTTAGCCACGATCAAGGCGTTTTCCACCGGCGTCCCCGTGTTCGTCTCTACTTGACCGGACAACGTTTTGGGCGCGCTGCGCAGTTTCACCGTGCCTACATCGTTAAAACTGGGGGGCACGGTAAAGGTGACGATTTGGGAAGCGATGAGGCCGGCTGCATTCCAGGGTGGTTCGGCGACCAACAGGTAGGTGTCATCCGGCAGATCGCCAACGGCAAAGTAACCGGCGGCGTTGGTTTTGTCCCGGCGATAGGTGAGGGTGGTGAGGCCAAAGACGCGCGCCGCAGCCCCAGGAACGGGGATGTTGCTGGGATCGGCGACGACGCCGGCAACCTGAACGTCACGCAAGGTCAGATCAATGCTCTGGCTGACGCCGCCGGTGATGGTGATGTCCTGCCGGGGAGACTTCCAGTAGGGATCGTTGGCCAGGGGGAAGGCTTGAATGCCGTAGGTTCCGGTGAGCAGGCCGCCCAGTTCGATACTGCCGCTAACGGCCGTACTCGACTGAATCGGATAACCATCCTTAAACAGCGCCACCTGCGCCGTCGTTGGCGTAGCGCCATCCGGGGCAAAAACCGCGCCGGTGAGAGAGGGGTTGATTAAGGCCAACACGCCCACATTTTGCGGGACGCCGGTCATCAGCAGGGAATAGGGCAAAGAGGGGGTGAAGCCGCTGTCCGGCGCCTGTGCTTGCAAAATGTAATTGCCATTGGGCACAGGGCCGAGATTGAAGTTGCCAGACCCATCCACCTGAGCCGCGCCAAATGTTTTGTTGGGCGGTGAAATCAGGTAAACGCGGGTGTTGGCGGGGGGCAGCCCTCCGCCGGGGTTGGTGACAGTTCCAGTGATGAGATTGGCGTTAGGGCCGCTGGGGCTGGCCTGGGTCACGGCCGTAAAGGCCATCACTCCAACTAATAAAGCGATTAACACAACCAACGCCAGCCAGGGCCAGCGCCGCTTCCGATAAAGGGGTTCTTGATACATACAGTATCCTCCTATCAGATACTATTCAGATCGGTTTACTCTTGGTGATTGAACCAATCTTCATAAAGTTTACCACGCGTAGTATGGGCACTTTAGCCGTTTGCTGTTAGGGGAATACTGTCAATTTGTAAAGGGTTTGTAAATTGGAGACTGGGGACTGGGGACTGGAAACTGAACTAATCCCCAGTCTCCGATTTCAACTCTCAGAGGGGGGTATGGCGGCAAACTCTCGGTAGGCCAATGTCCAGACGACGGCCGTGTACGCATGAACCAGAGCGAGAACGGCCGTCGTTCCCAATGAGAGCGCACTGCTGACCAGCAGCATCAGCCAAGGAGTGCTGACGCCGGGGAAAATGCCGCCATCAATCATCGGCAGCACCGCCAGGAAATACATGGGCAAGGCGGCCATGCTGGCCACCATACGCAGCACGTAGGTCAACGCCCATAACAAAATGGCGACCAGGAAAACGGAACTCCAACGGCGGCGAACGACCTGCCAAGTCTGGCGCAAAATGGCGCGGACGCTGTTCTGGTACATGGCCGTATCCGCAGTTGGCGACATAGAGACGGCCGTCTGTCGAAACGCCAATGTGCGAAATATTGAGGTCAAAATGCCCGCCGGCACGGTCAGGCAAAGCAGCGGCACCAGAATAATGCCGGCAATTGCCAGCACATTGAGAGCCGCGTCGGGGGAAGTGGATTGCACGGCCGTAAACGCACTCCCCACCACCGCTCCTCCCGCCACCAACATAATCAGCAAAACAATCACAAACAGCGGCAAAAACACCACGGCGTCAATGACGATGAACCGCCCCAAATAGCGGCGGCCCAACCGGGCTGACTCCAAAAAAGTGATGGGGTGATCATCGGCCCGGCTCAGAGTGGCGCCGATAATAGCGCCATCGGCCCAGGCGACCAACAGCCAGTAGACCAGCAGCAAAAAGAACAGGGCCAATGTGCCGCCAATCAGCCAACCCCACACCTGCCCCGGCCGCCAGTTGGCCGGGTTAAACCACTGTTCCAGCCGGGCATCCAGATCACGGCCGTTTTCCGGGATGGCGAAGATGAGATTGTTTGACCAGATGCCCAGGGCGCTGCCGAGCCCCTGTCCCAGGCTGGCTAAAAAGCCCAACAGCCACAGGTATTTGGTGCGCCAGGTAATTTTCCAGGCATCGGTGAGGAGACGGCCGTAATCCATGCGCTACACCTGTCCCAATTTGCCCACAAACTGCTCATACGCCAGCGTCATCGTAGCCGAACGGAAGGAGATCAACACGGAATTGATCGCCGCGCCCACAAATCCTAAACAAACCACGCCGACAACGCCCCAAATCATGAAGCCAACGCTAATTGTGCCGGCGCTAACAGCCGAAAACACCAATGGCACAAAAATCAGGGCGGCTACCGGTAAAATCGCCACCAATCCCACCATGCCAAAAACAACACCAAGCACCAGAAAAAACAACGCCAACAGCAGCACATCCGCCACATTGGCCCGCAGGATGCGCCAACCGTGCCGAATGCTGGCAAATACGCCCCGTCCCTGCAAAACGATGCTCCGTTGGGCAAAGGGATAGATGAGCGTAATGAGAAAATAAAGCGGCGCCAGCAAGCAAATCAGGCAGACAATGACGAACATGATGACGCCAAAGAAATCAATCATGCCGTCTAATGATTGTCCGCCGTTGGCAGTGGCAGTGGAAACGGCCGTCACCACCCCAAATCCTCCCCCAACCACACCCAGCAAAGTCAGCGGCCCAAACATCACCGCGCTCAAGCCCATCACCGGTGCCAATTTGGCTGTGCCCGCGCCCAAAGCGTCGCTAAACGTCAACTTTTCTCCGGCTTCAATACGGGATGCGGCGCTGATCATCCCCGCCTGTCCCGCCAACCGGATCAACCAAAACACAACAGCCAAAATGAACAGGAAACAGCCCATGCCGATGATGATGGCGCTGTACTGCGTCCAAATTCGGCTGAGTTCCTGCCCGAAACCAGGGCCGCCACCGCTTGAGCGGAAACTGGAGCTGCCGCCGCTGCCGCCTGCGCTGCCCAAAGCTGCCATAAATCCCAGTACAAACATAAATTTGTTGTGCCAAACAATCCGCCATGCCCGTGAAAACAAGTCGCCAAAGTCCATCATTTACCTCCCTAAAAACATAAAACGAAAAACGTAAAGCATAAAACGTGATGCGATTCTGCCTTCATCCTTCACCCTTCCACCTCACTCCCACTCTATCGTGCCCGGCGGCTTGGAGGTGATGTCATACACCACCCGGTTTACGCCATCTACCTGGTTGACGATGCGGCGGCTGATCTGGGCCAGCAAGTCGGGCGGCAATCTGGCCCAATCGGCCGTCATAAAATCCTCGGTGGTGACGGCGCGGAGGGCGATCGCTTCCTGGTAGGTACGGCCGTCGCCCATCACGCCTACACTCTTCACCGGCAGCAGCACCGCAAACGCCTGCTGCGTGCCCTGCACCAGCAAATCCGATTGGCGCAGTTCTTCCACGAAAATCGCGTCCGCCTGCCGCAAGCGCTGCAACCGCTCCCAGGTCACTTCACCCAGGCAGCGAATTGCCAGCCCCGGCCCCGGAAACGGCTGCCGCCACACGATCTCATCCGGCAAACCCAGCGCCGTGCCCAATCGCCGCACCTCATCCTTAAACAACGGCCGTAAAGGTTCCACCAACTCAAACGTCATATCATCCGGCAATCCGCCCACGTTGTGATGGGTTTTAATCACGCGGGCGTCCTTTTTGCCTTTGCCCGCGCTTTCAATCACATCCGGGTAAATCGTCCCCTGCGCCAAAAAATCAATGCGGCCCAGTTTGTTCGCTTCCCGCTCAAAAATGCGCACAAACTTTTCGCCGATGATGCGCCGCTTCTGTTCCGGGTCAGTCGCGCCCGCCAGCGCTTCCATGACCTCCTCTACGGCATTGACGGCCACCAGTTTCATCCCTTGCTCGCTTTGGAAGGTTTTGATCACTTGCAGCGCTTCCCCCTGGCGCAGCAAGCCGTGATCCACGAAGATACAAATCAATTGGTCGCCGATGGCTTGATGGATCAGCGCCGCCGCCACCGCCGAATCCACGCCGCCGCTTAGCCCCAGCAGCACACGGCCGTGCCCCACCTGCTGTTGGATGACGGCCGTCTGCTCCTCAATAAAATTTACCGGCGTCCAATCAGGCTGACAACGGCAAACGTTCACTACGAAATTGCGTAAGAGGATGTGACCGTGGGGGGTATGCACTACCTCTGGATGAAATTGCACCGCGAAATATCCCTTTTCCCGATTCGCCGCCGCCGCCAATGGGGAGTTGGATGTGTGGGCGACGGCCGTCCACCCCGCCGCCAACCGCTCCACCTTATCCCCATGACTCATCCACACCGACAATTCTCTATCTGGCAAATTGGCAAACAGCGGATTCTCCCCATCAGCCAACGTCAGCGTGGCCGGGCCATATTCCCGGCGCTGGCTGGCTGCCACCGCGCCTCCCAACCAATGCGTCAACAACTGCATCCCATAACAAATGCCCAACAGTGGCAAACCGCTGGCTAAGACATACTCAGGCAGCGTTGGCGCTTGATCGTCATACACACTGTTGGGGCCGCCGCTCAAAATGAACCCTTTCGGATTTAACGCCAAAACCGTAGATTCATCCGCATCCCAGGGCAGCAGTTGACAATACACATTTGCCTCTCGCACCCGGCGGGCAATCAACTGCGCGTATTGGGAGCCATAATCAAGAACAACAATCGTATCGTGTTTCATATTTCCTCACGCCAATTCAATTTTGCCATCGCTCATGTCGGTGATGATAGCCATAGACTCAATCGGCACGCCCCAATGCGCCAACGTCTCCCGGCCCATTTCAAACGATTTTTCCACAACGGCCGCAATCCCCACCAACTCGGCTCCGGCATTTTGCACGATCCGCGCCAACCCGTCAATCGTCTTGCCTGACGCCAAGAAATCATCCACGATCAACACTCGATCTCCCTTATGCAAAAATTCCGGCGATACCATGAGCAGCACTTCGCCGCCCTTGGTATGGCTGGGCGCCGAATCCACAAACACCGGCTCCATCATGGTGATGGGCTTGTGCTTGCGAGCATACACCACCGGCAGCCCCAACACCTTGCCAGTCATCACCGCCGGAATGATGCCGCTAACCTCGGCGGTGAGGATGCGGGTGGACCGGGCTGCGGTAAAGCGGGCGGCAATCTCCTCGCCTACCTGCGCCAGCAACGCCGCATCAATCTGATGATTGAGGAAGCTGTCTATCTTGAGAATGCCCCGCCCCAAATTTTGCCCCTCTTGCCTGATGCGCTCTTTTAATGCCTCCATATCTCTCCTTGCCCTGGTTAAAGTTATATCTGAATGGAAATCCGTGCCATTTGTCTCGATTCTGGGTGACACCGCCATTCTAATTGATGACAACTGGCACTATTCGGCCTGCTTGCTATCCGGTATAATTATGCGCCACTGTCAACCAGATGGGCAAATTGATCCAATGACAAATATGAGAGTTTGCGATTTCTTTCACAAAAAGGTTGACGAGTTTTGGTGACAATTTTATAATAATCAAAGCATTCAAAAAAAATTGAAAGTTGTGAACAAGGCGATTTTTATGACAACCCTTTCAATCACAGACGGCATAACGGCAGTTGAACAAATCTTGCAGGATGTGGTAGACAGCGATGTGGAAGTCCTGCGGCAGGCCAGCCAACACATCATTAGCTCAGGCGGCAAACGAATCCGTCCCCGATTGGCGCTGTTGGCCTATCTGGCAGCGGGCGGCGCTGATCCGCTGGAAGCTGTGCCCATGGCCGCAGCCATCGAGATGGTACACACAGCCACTCTCGTCCACGATGACATCAACGACCACAGCTTAACCCGACGGGGCAAAATCACCGTCCATGCCCGGTGGGGGCGCACGTTTGCCCTGCTCACCGGCGATTATCTCTTCACCAAAGTGTATGAACTGATGGCGCCGTATGGTGGTGATTTCAATGTCACCATGGCGGACGCCTGTATCAAATTGGTGGAAGGGGAAACGCTGCAAGCAACGGCAGCCAAGTCGGGCATGATGGATCGAGAGACGTACAAATCCATCATTGCCCGAAAAACGGCCAGTTTGTTTGAGGCCGGGGCCAGGATGGGCGGACAATTGGCCGGCGCTTCTGAAGCAATCGTCGAAGCCTTGTCAGTATACGCCTATAATCTGGGCCTCACGTTTCAAATTGTGGATGACATTTTGGACATCATCGGCGATCCGGAGAAGTTGGGTAAGCCGGTTGGGGCTGATCTGGCGCAAAATCGCGGGGTGATGGCGGTGCAAAATGGGGACAGGGTGGCGGGCGCCAAGGTGACGGTTGCCAATGGAGGCGAAATGGTGACGGCCGTGGCCGACGCCAACCCCTTCCAACAGATGATGGCCCGGCTGCGTGATTCCGGCGCTGTGGATGTGGCCCGGTTGCAAGCTCAGGAAACGGCCGTTCGCGCCCGCAATGCGTTGCAGCAAATCCCCCCCTCCCCTGTCCGGGACGAACTTGAAAATTTAATTGATATGGTACTTGATCGAGACAAATAATCGGTCATTTCATGCCAAAAAACGAAAATGGACAAGTGCATTGTTGTCCGTTTTTTTATTGCCAGATTGTGTTTCCGGGGGAATTACTCTTCTTCTTCTGGTTGTAATGGCAGCCGAACAAAAAAGGTGCTGCCTTCACCGGGAACACCGGCGCTTTCCGCCCAAATCTGACCCCCATGCGCTTCGGCGACCAATTTACAGAAAGGCAATCCCAATCCGGTGCCCCGCCGCCGCCCTTTACCGGCGAAATCATGGCAGAACATTTTGAACAGCTTATCGAACCCGTCAGCCGGAATACCCTGTCCAGTATCGCTCACGCCGATCAGAACATTGGGTTTGTCACCATCCGGTTCGTTTTTGGCCCAGAGATGGATACGGCCGTCATCCGGGGTAAATTTGATGGCGTTATCCACCAGATTGCACAACAAACGGCTTAGCTTGTCCCAATCAGCTGGAATTGGCGGCAAATCTGATGCCACGTCCACAACCATCATGATACCCGCTTTCTCTAAAAGCGGCCCAAACCGCTCTTTGGCATCTGACAACACCGATTTCAAAGGCACAGCCTCAATCTGCAATGGCATCTCCCCACGTTCCAATTTATAAATATCCAACAAATCGTTGATCAGATTGAGCATATGGGCGCCGCTGTTTTGGGCAATTTCCAACATGGGAACGACGCCCTCCACTTGCCCTGTTTCCAACCAACCTCGGCTGGTATCTAAACCGCCCATAATGACTGACAGGGGAGAGCGTAAATCATGTACCAGCATGTGGGCCATTTCGGTGCGGGTTCGCGCCAATTCCAGCTCTTCGGTCACATCCCGGAAAACCAGGAGCCAGCCGCTGATTTCGTTGTCTCGCCCAAATACGGGGACCAGGGTGCGCTCCACATCTCTTTCGGGGGGGCCACTCATGGTGATTTGCTTTTGATGCCACCGCTCGGTTCCTAACGCCAAGCTGTCGCATGCCGCTTGCATCGTTTCAGGCGTAAACCCGATCTGAGATAAGATGGTTTCTTCATCTTGAGAGGAGGCCGGCGTCAGCAAGGTTTCACCGCGCAGATCGGCTTGGTCAATTTCCAAACCACTGAACTCCAAAAAGGCGCGATTGATCATCAGCGCCTGACAATCGGGGTTGAGGAGCATGATGCCGTCGTTGGTAGTCTGCAAAATCGAATCTAATTCTTGCACGCGCTGGGCCAATGCCATGTCAGTTTGGTCATAAAGTCGGGCGTTTTGAATGGCAAGGGCCGCCTGGGAAGCGATGGTCATCAATACCCGCTTGTGGGTTTCGTCATAAATGCCGGGTTCGGTATAGGATTGCACGGCGATGACGCCCAGGGCTTGTTCGCCAGCTAACATGGGCGCACCCAACCAACAGGCCGCTTGACGGCCGTGTTGTTTGATCCCCAGTTCTTGGCGCAGTGCGTTGAGATCATCTTGTCCCGCCAGCAACGGCCGTCGTGAATGCAACACATATTCGGTGAACCCGCTGCCAAATCGGCGCGCGGCCCAATTGGCGCGATGTCCGTCTTCAATGACAAAGGGAAAAGAAACCTCATCCGCGTCAGCGTCATACAACGCCACATAAAACGCCTCAACCGGCATCAACTTCACCACCTGGTCGTGGATCGCCGGAATCAGCTCCGGCAAGCGCAGGCTGGCATTCAGCGCCTGGCCCACTGCCTGCAGGCTGTTTAGCTCTTGCACGCGCTGTTCCAACCCTTGACGCATAATTTCCAGGCTGTGGGTGATCAAAGAAATGATAACTAACGCCAAACCGAATCCGCTGAAATAAATCGGCCCTAATTCGATGAAGATGACGGCCGCTAAGACAGCAAAAATAACGGGCGGCAGTTCATACAAGGTAATGAACGGCAATTTTCGCAGGTATACCAGCAAAATCTCTTTCCCTTCAATCACATAATACCCGGCGGCAAAAATGTAATTATAGAGAAAATAAATCAGTGAAAACAAGGCGAGGGACGGCAAGTAAGCAAAGTTGACAGTAGAAAAAAACAATTCCCGACCTAACACACGCATTAAATGCCAGGCAGCAATCAATGAAACGGTGTGCATGACGCTGTTAACGGCCGTCACCCGAATCAATCCGAATAATGTTTTAGGAGAAGGAATTCTGAGCGGTTCTGACCACCAGCGCCGGATAAATCCATGAATCCAGGCCCCCACTAAAAGCATCCAACTTGTGGGAACAAGTCCCATCACCAAAACGGCCGCAATGACCACCATTGGGTGCAATGACATGTTGATGCTTCCTAACGAGATGCCAAAGGTCAAGGTAAAGACGCTGAGGGTTAAGAAGAAGGGGAATGCGGGCAGCCAATCGGCGCGGGTCAAGGGCGTGGTACGGGTGATGAAGATGAGACCAGCCAACATAACGGTGTTGGCCGTGATGATGAAGACATCTCGATACCTGTGCCTGTATATCATTTCACAATCAATGATACCGTTCGCCGCCAGCGGCTTCAATAAACCGCTTGTCCTACTGAAAGTGATTATTTTTAAGGAGACACCACGCGCCGCGGCGCACCACGAATGAATGAAAACAGCTAGAGGGGAGAGCCAGAGCTAGAGGAAGATCGATCCCTCTAGCTCTACACTCTAGCTCTAGCTATTGACAAGGAAGATAACGGATTGACGGCCGCACCCACCCGATAACATTGAATTGAGAAAAACCCCATAATTCAAAAAGGCAACACCACCTCAATGACGAAACATTCAACTTATTAATTTGAGGCAAAGCTTCATTCTGACAAACAAAAGGATGCCAGCTATTGATAGTGAGCATCCTTCTCAAATTCAAGCCAGAGTCAATCAGAAACGGCGCCTATAGAATTCCTCTGCAACAATTGTATCAACCGCGCAAATAATGACAGGCGGTTATTTTCACTTTAGTCACTTTAGCCACTTTTCACTTGAGTCACTTCTTGCAGTTTACCGCGCTATGGATTATGCCATTTATCCTGATGCCGCCGATGACGGACATAAGTTGCAGTACCCAGAACGCCTAGAAAAACACCAATAGTGGAAGTGGCAAAAGCGATAAAATTAAGGAAAAATGTTGACTCAACAATCCCAATCACAATTAAGAAAGGCAGCACAGCGCCAGTAAGCACAAAAAGAAAGCCAATTACAATTAATCGGTTAACAGGCATCCTACTCTCCTTTATCATATAGCCAGCAAGCGACACGGTGATCTGGAATTATTTCAATATTAGGTGGTTTCTTAACATCACAAAGCCCTTCAATCATCTCAGGACAACGAGGATTAAAACGACAACCTAGGGGCGGATTCACCAAGCTCGGTGGTTCTCCATGAGGTATCTCGCGCATCACCAGGGCATTATCAGCATCCGGGTCAGAAGATGCTTCCAACAAAGCCAACGTATAAGGATGCTTCGGTTCGTTAAGCAAATCTTTCATCTTAGCGATCTCAATAACTTCGCCAGCATACATCACAAAAACATATTCAGAAAAATAACGCACTGTCGACAAATCATGCGTAATATAGATAACCGCTAAATTATGGCTCTCTTGCAAACTACGCAATAAGCGCAAGATTTCGACACGCACCGATGCATCCAACATAGATACCGGCTCATCAGCCACCAGAAGCTTTGGCTCCATCACCATAGCCCTGGCAATTACAACACGCTGCTGTTGACCCCCGCTTAACATATGAGGAAACTTATGCAACACTTCCTCAACCGGCGTCAACTTCACCTCTTTCAAAGTCTTGTGAATGCGCCTCAATCGTTCCCCTTGTTCCTTGATTCCATTAATGATCAAAGGTTCTTCCAGAATGCGCTGAACCGTCATAAACGGCGGTAAAGCCCCATATGGATCTTGCTGTATATATCCAATTTTTGCCCGATATAATCGCAGGTCTTCCCCTTTCGTTTCAGTAAGATGCGCATTATCAAAGACAACATCACCTTTAGTAGGCGTGTTTAATCCCATAATCGCCTTCATAAGACTCGACTTGCCGCAGCCGCTCTCGCCAACACAAGCCATCGCCCCACCCTGCTCCAAATCAAATGTCACACCATCAACAGCACGTACATACCCCGCATGACCGAAACCAAAACGCTTCAATTCATACCAAACGTGCAGGTCTTGAATTTGTAAAAGCGGTTGTTCACTCGAGTTACTTCCCTTCAAATCACCATTTATGTCACTCATCGTCTTCGTCTCTTCCCTTCGTTTGGTTTTTTGATTTCTTAAGCGTACAGCCAACACTTAACCTTACGATCACCATCATAAATAATGGTGGGAGGTTCCTCATCACACTTTTCAAAACGTTTCGTACATCGATCTGCAAATCGGCATCCTATCGGCGGATTTAGCAAACTTGGCGGTTGCCCGGTAATAAATTCCGGCTCCACTGTCTCGCGCAGTCGCGGGACACTCGCCATCAGTTTTTGCGAATATGGGTGTAGCGGATTATTAAAAAACCGGCGCGCATCACTGACTTCAACTATTTGACCAGCATACATCACCGCAACATTATCGGCTAGTTCGCTTGACGTTGCAATATCATGCGTGATGAGGATGAAACTGGTTTCTAAATCCCTCTTCACCTGCTTCATTAAATTCATTATATTCGCCTGAGTTAAAACATCCAGAGCAGATGTTGGTTCATCCAGAATCACCAAATCAGGCAAAGTAATAAGCGACATTGCCAATGCGGCGCGCTGGCGCATACCCCCACTCAGTTCAAACGCATAACGATGAAGAAAATCAGATGGTATGCCTACATGCTCAAACATGCGTAATGCGCTCTTCAACGCTTCTCCCCTACTCAAACCCATATGAACCATAGCCGGTTCCGCCACCTGATCGCCGATACGCATGACCGGATTGAGCGCGTTCATAGACGCCTGGGGTACCATTGAAATTCTTTTCCAACGTATTTCCTTACGGAAATCCTCGCTGTTATAAGTCATTATATCCTGGCCGTTTAACCACACCTCACCATCATATTCCTGGACATTGCGAGGCAAAAGGCGAAGAATTGCTTTGGCTAATGAGCTTTTGCCACAACCCGACTCACCAATAATAACAGTCGCCTGGTTGCGTGGGAGGTCAAAATCAACACCATCTACGGCCTGAACAGCGCCATTTCGCGTCTTGAAATGCAGTCGTAATCCTTTTACCCTCAAAAGATCGTTTTTTGTCGTATCCATCATCTTAAAGCTCCCGTAGTTTAGGGTTAAAAATCCGGTCAAGCGCAAAGCCAACCATGGCAAAACCAAGTCCAGCAATCATCAGCAATGCGGCTGGCTCCAATATCCAGTAATAAAAGCCATTGAATAAGGCTCCCTGAGAGCTTGCGTCCTGAATGATTTTACCCCAAGTTGGTAGAACTGGATCGCCTAAGCCGAGTACCGCCAATGATGCCTCCAGAAAAACAAACCCGGGTACAAGGGTCACAATTGAGGGGATGAGCAAAGGCAAAATACGCGGGATCAAATAGCGGAATATGATACGCATATCGCTAGCGCCATACGCTTTAGCCGCATCAATGTAAGGCAGTTCACGCACTTGCAAAAATATCGCCCGATAATTTTTAATCCCTAAGCCAAAAATGCTGAATAATACAACAAGCCCCAGCATGAGCCAGATACTACGCGAGTAAAAAGTACCTACCATAATAAGAATAGGTAAAAGGGGTAGAATGCTGTTAACCTCGGTCAACCTTTGAATGATCGAGTCGAGCCAGCCGCCGTACCAAACGCCAACGGCCGCAATACTCATCGTTGTAATGGTCGTACCCAGCGCAGCCAATAAGCCAAAAGCCATCGCTATCGGCGTGCCCCAAAGCAAAGCGACTGACAAATCCCGCCGTTTGTGATCAGTGCCTGCTATGCCATGCACCAAACCATAGCTTACAAACGTTGTGTCAACAGTTGCTTCAGGCTCAAACAGCAATGCCGTGATTTCCAATCGATATGTCCCCTTGAGTACCTGAACCCCTTCTTGTTCTGGATCATCAAACAACCCCTTTTCAGCCGGAATATCTTCGATCCCAGTCGAACGTTCAAGGCGACGCTGAAGACGGCTGTCCTGGGAAAACCTAAAGGAGGAAGTGGCTGAAGGAGAAGATGGGGAAAAATCGCCAGCCCGAATCTCACGTCCATCAGGCGTAATCCAAGTCATCTCGATGAACGGCTGTTTCTCCACATATTGTGATTTAGCAAAAAGGATCAATTCAGGCGGAAATTCATCATAAAGATATTCAAATTCGTAGACAAATTGCACCTCGCGCGTATCGGCCGATAAGCTCTCATCACTTCTTTCCCCGTCTCCTTCAGCGCTGTCAAAAACAATGGTGGCGGGCAGTTTGGAACTACGAAACCAATTCAGCCAGACAGGAGCTGCGTTTCTGGGATTTTCAGCCCAGATATCGTCGCCGCCTCGCCAAAGGCGGATAGCTTCGCTGTAAGGAATAGCAATCGGCGTCACCACAGATACAATTAACAACAAAGAAATAACCGCTATGCCAATCACGGCCGAAGGGTAGCGGCGTATTTTTTGCAAAGTTTCGGCATATCTATTCATTACGCTTTACTCCCTTCACCAACGCGAACGCGCGGGTCAACCAATGCGTAAATAAAGTCTAATAAAAAGACAGTGAACGCCAGCATGTAAGCGTATACAACCGTATTGGCCAAAATAACAGGTGTGTCATAAACGCCAATGGCTCGAAAATAAAGTTGGCCAATGCCGGGCCAATTAAACACTGTTTCCAAAATAATAGCGCCCAGCCACAACGTAATGAGCAAGAGCGCAAAACTGGTGATGATATTAGGCAATGTGGGACGCAGCACATAACGACGCTCAATCATACCGTCAGGCAGCCCTTTGGCTTTAGCCATCTCCACATAATCTTCGCTGGAATAAATGAGGAAAAAAGTACGCCAATTGTAAGTTGTGATAAAAACTGCGCTGATCAATGTGGCGGTAACGGGCAGAATCATATGCTTTAAGAGACTGAGGGCATATCCGAACGGGCTTTCTGGCGGGGGCGCGCTCACCATGCCGCCAAAAGGGAGTATTTGCAGAAGCCCAGAAAAGATAAGAATGAGAAACAAACCATAGAACCAACCAGGGGCCGCTGAAGTGGGCGCCATGGCCAAAATAAATTTATCGAAGAAACTGCCATAACGACGAGACAAATTTAATCCTGAAAAGAGGCTGATAAAAAACAGCAGCAGATTAGCTGTGCCAAACAACACCAATGTAGAGGGCAGCCGCTCCAAAATAATGTTGCTTACGCGACGAGAACCGCTATCACTGGTTAAGCCCTCAGAGAAGCCAAGATTTAATGTAAGCGCATTGCTTAAATACCTGAAGCTGCGAAAGATAAAAGGTTGGTCGAGTCCATAACGCCGCTCTTCAATGGCTATTCGTTTCTCAATAATAGCATTGCGCTCATCAGGCGAAATTCTTCTTAACTGATCATCCAGGCTGACTTCTAACGAAACTGCTTCTCGAATCTGACCACGACGTATGTCATCAACATAGCCGCCCATATTGGCAACCAATACGGTGATGTAAACGCCGGCAACAACGGTCAGAAATAAGGCAAGAATCCGCACCAATGTATAACGGAGCAGTCGGGTCATGGCTTCTGATCTGGCCTTGCGAGATGACGCTTCAATAGATTCATCATCAATGTCAATTGTGGACAAGATTTCTTGGCTCACATTAGCACCTCTTCCTTAATTGATCTGAATTCGGGGTCAACCGTTTTTTGCCGCGACTTACGCGGATTAACACCAATTATGTACAACAAATTGGAGGTGGCTGATCGCCACCTCCAACCTGCTGCAGTTTTTGTACAGTTACGAATGTAATTGCATAAACATTCCGGCAGGACGGACGGATATTTGCACCGAACCCGCCGGAATGCAGATAGGAGAGAGGAACTATGGCGCCGTTACAAATTGGTATTCGGCCAGAGTTGGCAGGGCTACCAAATTGGAGACGACAACCACATCAAGGCGATTGGAGCCTTCTGCCAGAGCGGCCGTTGTATCAGCGCTTAAAGTAATTGTCCATAGGCCATCTTCAACGACTTCAGCTTCACCAGTACCAACTTGCGTGCCGGTCGCATCGAAGAGCAGATAAGTGACGCCAGCAATATCGTCTGCCGGGTAAGGGCCGCCGAAGACATCGACAAAGACATCAAAGGTTGCTTCATTACCAATGGTCACGCGACTGTCGCCATCAACCTCGACTTCTGCGAGGGCGGGGGCGGCAAAACTAGACCAACGGTCGGCCGCATCGGGATAAGGTGTGTAGCGCGTCAAAATTGCCTGGCCTTCAACAGGGAAGACGCCGGACAAGAAGTAGGGGCCTACACCAAGATAGTAATGACCATAGCGACGGGCAAACTCAGCCAGATTAGCGTACCGAGCCGCAGCTTCTTCGGCCGTAATGTATTGACCCAAGGTTGGTTCGTAGGGGATAAAGCCTTCTTCGGCGGCAGCAGCCAGTTCTGCAGCCATTACTTCGAGAGAAGGACCAGCGAGCATATTGATGCGCTCGAGTTCATTTGCTTCAGCTTTGTCGGTTGTGAATGCAAATCCACCGTTAGCGTCACCACGCAGCATAACGGCGTAGTTGTGCCACGCCGCATCACTGGTGTTGAAGTTAGGCCACCATGATGAAACGGAGTTCTCGGCGTCCAAAGATGGGCTATCGCTGTAGGTTTCGATTACGAGCGGGTCGGTGGAAATAATGCGCACCCCTTTGAACCCAGATTGGAACTGATCCAGGGTGGATTCCATAGCTTCATTATAGTAGGGGCTTGCCGGATCGGCGATGTCGAACAGCCAGATCATGCTCATGACGAAGTCAGCTGTGCTGATGGGGCTGCCATCTTGCCAGGTGATGGTGTCGTACATGTCGGCAGGATAGTAAACGGTGCTCTTCATGACGGCCGTTTGTGTTTCAGTATACACTTCGGCAGCGGTGAGGAACACTTGATTCTCAGCATCCCAATCCACCCAGGCGTCGTCGGGCACAACAATTTCAGCCGCGGTCGAAAGGTCAATCCAATCGAGCGTCTTATTCATGGGGAAGCCTTCTTCAACCACAATTTCAGCGCGCTCGGCGCGATTTGGAATGCCAAGGCCGGTGTTGGGATCAGAATAGAAAGCAGGGTCGCCGATACCGCGTTGCACCATCATATCGAACACCCAGTTTGAACCATCAACCGGATTCCAGGGTTCAGTGAAAACACTCGGCAAACCGATGGTCATAGAACCGCCTACCTGATCAGTAAAGCGAGCCGTCTTGGCCCAGATAGCAGCGCCACTAATACCAGCAGCCAGATCTGTTGTCACAGAAACCTCGTCGCTAAATGGAACGAGCGTGGTGCGGCTTGTGACCCAAACGCGAGTGGATAGTTCGCCAGCCATTGGCAAAATCTGGCGGATCAAGTCAGCGCGTTCAGCATAGTCAGCGAAATCATTATTGAGCAGACGACGGGACAACGCCGTAAACTCTTCGCTTGGCTCAAACACTTGCCAGGACAACCAGGGAACGCTGGGTGTATAGAAGAAGTCAAAGTTGCCGCCAACATCGCGGGAAATCCCCGTTTGGCTCCAGGCGCCTGTGTACAGGTTCCATTGACATTCGGATGGTTCGGAACCAAACCAGATGGGGCTGAGTTCGCTAGAGGTACGTTCGACGCGCTCAATGGTGAATCCCATTTCTTCAAGCTGGTTGGCAACGTAATTGCCAATTTCCAGGCGAGTGTCTTCGATACGGATAAGGAAAATGAGGGTGACGGGTTCGCCGGCAAACATCCATTTGCCATCTTCCATTGTCGCGCCCAATCCTTCCATTTCAGCGGCAATTATCTCGTTCGCTTTATCAAAATCGTAAGCATAATAAGCTTCGATCGCGCGAATCTCAGGAGCAAATGCGCCACGATCTGAACCAGCTTCAGCGATGGTTGTGTATTTGGGCACAGCCAAACCGCCATATAGTTCATCCGCTACAAAGTCACGATCAACGGCCCAGTTCATCGCTTCACGAATTTTCTGGTTGTTGAACGGGTTGAGAACGTTCTCGTCGGCACATGCGCCGTTGATGAAGAAAATCTCATCGTAGAGGCCATACTGAGTCCGAGTTTGAATGTTGCCAGAATCAGCAATGGTCTGCACGGCCGCTTGTCCGCCAATGTCATCAGCATAAATATCAAGGTCGCCAGCAGCCAAACGGGCAATGGCGGCATCCTGGTTCGGCTCTTCAAGGAAAATGATGGTATCGAGCCAACCACCGGTGCGATCTTCCATTTCCGGTTGAACCTCAACGATTTCAGTGACGACTTCCGTTACCACTTCAGTCACCACCTCGGTCACAACCCGTGTCACCTCGACCTCTTCCCCGCCTACTTCCACAATCTCGGTCACAGTTTCAGTTACCACGCGGGTAACTTCAACCGGTTCCGACGTGGTCTGGCAAGCCACTAAGACCACCCCGACCATCATCAAGACCACAAACAAGCTAATCCATTTCTTTTTCATAGTTTCTCCTCCAAATATTATTGGATTCACAAAATCAAATTACCAAACTTGACATTTTTCAGATTTATTTCTTCTTGAAGACATCACCTCCTCTAATTTTTGCGTGGATTTAGCGCGGCCATAAGTTGCGCAAACTCAAAAAATATCCTTTACTAAACGGGGTAAGCTGCTGATCATTTTCAGTTGAACGAAATTTTTCAGATTTAGACGATGAATGAGGGCTTGTTTAGGGGAATACAAAAAAGGAACACGGCCGTTTACGCACACACTCAATCGGCCGCCATGCGCTTCAGCCTGCAATCGGGGGGCAACAAAAAACGCCAGGATACGAAAACGAACCAGAAAACCAGTCTGGTCACTCGTCATCGTTTTAGAATCGTTTGTTAGCGCCTGAATGAAAAAACGGCCGTCTCTTCCCATCTTCTCGAATTTTCAATAACGGTCATTTATTGGAACTTTACAGCAAAATGATCCACTTCTGTCACACATATTACACTTAAATTAGGATTTAGCAAATTCCCACGCTCAAATTTGCAACAATTTGGAGCATATCACGTACAGGCAGCCTCGTTTCGATTGTGACATAGTAAAACGAAACGGGAGACGAACGGCCGTTTTTTGGCAAATCAACCAGGGACGATGTACCATAACAGAGATAGGAAACATCCACCACCAGCCACCATGCAAAAATTTAGAGTAAATGATGAGTAACCTGAACCCCAACATCCCCAACGCCGAACTTTCCCGCCTGCTCACCCAAAGCGGCGAATCCATGCGCCAATACGCCTTAAAATGGCTGACGCCCCAACTTTTGTTGCGCGCCATCCTGGACGACAAAGAGGCCGTCGCCCACAAAATTTTGCGCCGCCTCCAGGAGCAGCGCGGTTTTGATTGGAAAAACCTGGCAGGACGGGTGAAGATGATGGCCAAACACAGCCGGGGACGCAACGCCAACTTTTATTTCACCGATGATTTTGGCCAAGACATCCCGCTAGATGAAGAGATGCTGGTCATCGTGGATGAAGGGTTGAGCATCGCCCAGGCGCGCGACGAGCTAAAAGTACACAGCGGTCATGTTTTAGCGGCAATGGCGCAGCAAAATGTGACCACGTATGCCGTTTTGCAACGAATCGGCGTCACCACAGCGGCCGTCGCCACTCTGTTGGACGAAATGGCGCCTGATGGCACGCCGATGCTGCACGACTTTGTGGCCGACGCCCAAAAAGGGGAAGCGCAGGCCGTCTACCAGCGGGAAGCGCTGTTGGGCGAATTGATGAGCCTGCTCTCGCTTTCGCAAAAGCGGCACATCATCCTGGCGGGGCCGGAGGGCGCGGGCAAACGAACCCTGGCTTACAGTCTGGCGCTGCTCCTGGCGGAAGGGAAGGGGCCGGGAAATTTTCGGTCATTGGTGCAAATCAATGAAACGGCGCTGCTGGAAAAGCCGTTTGACGCTATGCGCGCCGGATTGCGCCGCGCCAGCGGCGGCATTTTACTGGTTCCCGGCATCGAGCGATTTTTCGCCGACCGGCTGCGCGCTCAATTCCCAGAAAAGGTGAGCCGGGAGCTGCACAAGGCGTTTTTGAACAACGACCAGACCATCATCGGCGCCACGACGCCGGGCAATTTCAACCAGCTCAACCAAAACCCCATCATCCGCCAAAACAGCCACCGGCTGGATGTGCCGGCCGCCTCGGCCAAAGAGTCGCTGGCGATGCTAAGTTTTCACAAGCAGCGGTTGGAGCAGGAGTATGAGATTGAAGTGCTGCGGGAGGGGTTGGACACGGCCGTCACCCTGGCCAATCAATACATCAAAACCATCGCCATGCCGGCGGCGGCAGTGCAGTTAGCCAACCGCGCCTGCGCCCTGGTGCGCATGGTGACGCAGGAGCAGCAGGCCAACTTGCCCCAGATCAAGCCAGACGGCCGTCTTCATCCCGAAGATGTCATGGTCGCCGCCAGCTTGATGAGTAAAATCCCCGTCGCCAAACTCACCGAAGATGAGCAATCCCGATACGCCAACATGGTGGAACATTTGCACCAGCGCATCATCGGCCAGGAAGAAGCGGTGCTGGCCGTCAGCCGCGCCGTCAAAACCGCCCGCGTCGGCTTGCGCAACCCCAAACGACCCATCGGCTCCTTCCTTTTCCTCGGCCCCAGCGGCGTGGGCAAAAGCGAGCTGGCCAAAGCGTTGGCCGAATTCATGTTCGGCGCGGAACAGGCGATGCTGGCGCTGGACATGAGCGAATACCAGGAAGAAGCCAGCGTCAACCGGCTCATCGGCGCGCCGCCGGGTTACGTGGGGTATGCCGAAGGCGGGCAGTTGACCAATTTTGTGCGGGAACGGCCGTACACCGTCATCCTGTTCGACGAAATCGAGAAGGCGCATCAAAAAGTATTTGACGTGTTGCTGCAAGTGATGGAAGAGGGTCGGCTCACCGACAACCAGGGGCGGGTAGCCACGTTCAGCGAAACGGTCGTCATCATGACTAGTAATTTAGGCGCCAAACAAATGCTGGTTCCGGTCATCGGCGAGCGGGAACGCACCCTGGTGCTGGATGAAGTGCATCGTTTTCTGCGCCCGGAGTTCATCAACCGGCTGGATGACATCATCTTGTTCCATCAGCTCACCGGGCCGCAATTAGCCCAAATCCTGGAGTTGACGCTCAAGAAAGAGTTCAAATTGGCGGCGGCGCAAGGCATCACCCTGGAATTGACCGCCACCGCCAAGGAGTGGCTCCTGGCCCAAAACGACCAGCCAGAATTTGGCGCCCGGCCGTTGCGGCGCATCATCGCCCGTCACCTGCGCCAACCCCTGGCCGATTTTCTGCTCGCCAGGAAACAACCGGGGGAAAGTCGGGTCGTGGTAGACCGGGATGACGAGCAAAACAAGCTGCGATTTGAATATCATTAGAAGACAAAGCAGTTGAAACTGCGGCAACATTTGCCAAGTCGGCCTTCGCCGACCGAGACCTAACCGGCGAAGGCCGGTTTCGCAACTGTTGCCGCGAATTCATTCGCATTAGAATTGGAGATAAGGAAATGAGCGATAGAAAAGCAACAATTAACGAAAAATTGGCCGGAACGCGGGCGGCGTTATTATCTCTGGCGCAGGGGTTTGATGAGCAGATGTGGGGGACGGCCGTCTACGCCGATGACGCCTCCTGGAGCATTGCCGATCTGCTGCGCCACCTCACCAACGCCGAGCGGGGCATGACCCAGCTCATGGAGCTAATCCGCGCTGGCGGCGAAGGCGTGCCCGCCGATTTTGACCTCGCCCGCTGGAATCAGCGCGGCATCAAAAAATTGGCCGTCCAAACGCCTGCCGACCTGCTGCGCGCCATGCGCGGAAATCGGGAGAAGTTGAATCAGTTTATTCAATCAATTGAAGCGCAGGATTGGGAAAAAAAGGGGAGACATGCGAACGGCCGTATCCTCACTATCGAACAAATCTGCCACCTCATCGCCGATCACGAAGCGGCCCACCTGGAAGACATCCGCGCCGCCGCTGGGCAGTAGGCAAAAAAAATGAGATGTCCCATAAGCGGGCGCTTATGGGAACATCTCTCGGGGGGGAGCCGGTCAGCAGTATAGCAGGAAAAATGTATTTTGCAAAATTTTTCTCTAAAATTTAACGAAAAATGAGAAGGGCTGTTGACCACTCCTTCAAATCATAAAAAAACGGCCGGGTTTCCACACCTTTTTCATTTGAACGACACCGATGGCTCGATATGGCAGGCGCTTTCCCACCACTGCCGGATACGGCCGCCAGTACGATGTCCCACCATCCCTTCCAGATCAAACACAATCTGCCACAACGCATCAAAATCCACGCCCGTGCCCAATCCCATTTTGTACGCCATGAACACCAAGTCTTCCGTCGCCAGATTGCCGGCCGCGCCCGGCGCGAAGGGACATCCCCCCAACCCGCCCACGCTGCTATCAAAAATGCGCACGCCCGCTTGAATGGCGGTGGTGGCGTTCGCCAATCCCAAAGCCTGAGTATCATGCAAGTGAACTGCCAGCCGGTTCATGTCAAGCCGCCGCCCTAAATCTTCCATCAACCGGCCCACTTCTAACGGATTGGCGTGGCCGATGGTGTCGGCAATTGCCAGCTCATCCACGCCCAATTCCCACAACTTTTCGGCCACAGCGATGGTTTTGAACGGATTGGTCGGCCCCTCAAACGGGCACACCCAGGCCGTCATCACGTAAACCCGCGTCCAGACGCCATCACGTTTGGCCTGGGCCGCCAGATCGCGGGTGATTTCGTAAGCGCGTTCCGACGTCATGCGGGTATTGCGTTCGCTGAAGGTGTTGCTGACGGAAACGCCAAAGGCCATCGCCCGACAGCCGGTAGCCATGGCCCGGTCGTAGCCCCGCTGGTTAAACACCAAGCCGATGAAATTGACGCGCGGGTATTTGGCGATAGCTTCAACCATCATATCATCGGCGTCGGCCATTTGCGGCACTGCTTTGGGATGAACGAAGCTGGTTAATTCGATATTTTGCAAACCGGCAGCAATCAGTCCAGCTACGATTTGCTTTTTTTGAGCGGTGTTGACCGGCTTGCCCTCATTTTGCAAACCGTCTCGCGGCCCGACTTCATAAATCTTGAGGTATTCACTCATGTTGAAAATAGTGGTTTATTCGCCGTTTGGAGACTGGAGACTGGCTAACTAGAGACTGGCAGTCTCTAATCTCCAATCTCTAGTCTCAGGAAGTAAATTTTAGACGATTGCTTAATACCGGCCAATGGTAGGATCAACGGCCGCATACGCATCAACTCCCCCGGTCATGTTCCATACGTTTGTCCAGCCTTGCTGCCGCAGCCACGCCGTCACCTGGGCGCTGCGGTTGCCATGATGGCATATGACCACAATTTCGGCGTCCTTGTTTTGGCGAACGGCCGTGGGCAAAGCGCCAACTCCCTCAGCCGCCAACCGGCTCAACGGCGCCAGTTCCACCCCTTCTCCCAAATTCACCCGCAACAGTTCCAGCGGTTCGCGCACATCCAGCAACACAAAATCGTGGCCCTGTCCTCGTTTTTCGGCCACCTCTGACGCGGAAACGGCGGGTAAACTTTGTCGAGCAAACATCAGCCGCTGCGCCAGGCCGCCAGAAACATCGCCGCCCAGCCAGCCAAAAAGGCGACGCCGCCCAACGGCGTAATCGCCCCCAGCCAACGGATGCGGGTGAAAACCAGCAGATAGAGGCTCCCGGAAAAAATTAAAATCCCGGCCAGGAAGAGGAAACCGGTCCAGGTCGTCAGCGTCCCCGGCCATTTTTCCGCCGCCCACGCCGCCGCCAGCAGCGCCAGGGCGTGGATCATGTGGTAGCGCGCGGCCGTATCAAACGTGCCTTCCAAATCAGGGTATTGAGTGAAATAACTGCTCAACCCATGCGCGCCAAATGCGCCGGCCCCCACCCCCAGAAACATCATTGCCGAACCCAATAAAACAAATATCCGTATCATAAGCTCATTGTATCGTAGCCATTTGGTTCAGGCTAATGAGTCACGCTGCCCGACAGCGCGCTGCCGCCGCCGATAAACTCGCGCAACACCGAATCTCCCGGAACCGGCGAATCATCCGCCACCGGAATCACTTCCTGCAACATGCGGTAAGTCCGGGCGGCGCGGGTATACGCATCCTCTCGCAACGGATCGCCCCGGTATTTCTCATCCCACTCGGCGAACTGGTCGAACAGCCTGGCCCGGTACAAAGGCAGTTCGTAAGGCATGGCGCTGTTGATGATGAAATCGGCCGCGCTTTGATACGGGATGATGTGGCGCATCTCGCTGGTGCGGACATAATGCCAATGGGCCAGCGTTTGTTCGGGTTTGTAGGCGCGATGGGTCTCATCCCGCAGCATCCGCCGAATGAGCCGGATGTCGGTCCAGCGGACATACTCATCCGCCCCTTTCATTTGCATCAACGGCTCCAGATACAGCTTGAACTTTTGCTCAGCGTCAATCCCCTCCGTCATCGGCGGATAAAGGCCATGCAAACTGTCAATCAGCAGAATTTCGTCTTCGGCCAGGCGCAAAGGCGTCGCCTCAAGCTGGCGTGTGCCCGTTTTGAAATCGTAAAATGGAACCATCGCCTTTTCGCCCGCCACCAGTTGGCGCAGATGGGTGTTGATCAATTCCAAATCCAGCGCTTGCGGCGTCTCAAAATCATAATCGCCAAATTCATCTTTGGGGTGCATCTCCAGGTCAAAAAAGTAATTATCCATGATGAGCGGCACAAATTTCAAACCGCGCTGCTTGAGCCGCTGCTCCAGCTTGAAGGTAGTGGTCGTTTTACCGGACGAAGAGGGGCCGCTGACCAGAACGATTTTCAAGGCGTGGCCCCGCTCGGCCAACATTTCGGCGGCGGTGTCTACGTCCTGCTCGTAGGCGGTTTCCGATTCATGCACAATTTGGGGAAATTCGCCGCGGCGGATGCGTTCGTTCAGCCCGGTAATGGTGTGTAAATTGTGGCTGATGGCCCAATCCAAAACACGCCACATTTTGGCCCAGGGGATGTTGTCGGACGGCCGTGCCGCCAATCTGGCATCCTGGCTGCGGCGGCGGTTCCGTTCGTCCCGGTACAGGATGTACTCCTTGGCGACCGTGGCGTGTCCATTTTCGATGAGCGCCTTTTCCACCACATCCTGAATTTCCTCGATGTGCGGCGTATATCCTTGAGGATGCGCTTCTTCCAGCAAACGAACCACTTCTACTGCCAGCCAGTTGGCCCGGCCCCGATCCCGCCCGCCCACGGCCACCGCCGCCCGGTAAATGGCGTTGGCGATCCGCTCCTGATTGAAGGGGACGACAGCTCCGCTGCGCTTCACAACATGGGTGAAATGAGACATGGTCAGACTCCTGTGGAAGTGACTAGAGCGACAAGTGACTAAAGTTAAAAGTGCCTAAAGTGACTAAAATTCAGAATCACTTCCAATTTTAGTCACTTTAGGCACTTTAGTCACTTCAGGCATTTTAGTCACTTCCCAACTCAATCTCATCCAGCGAAATCAACCCCTTCTTCAACGCCACAATCACCGCCTGGGTACGCTGGGCAATATGTAATTTGGAGAGGATATTGCCCACGTGGGTTTTGATCGTTTCTTCGCTCACCACCAATTCAGCAGCGATTTCCCGATTGGTACGGCCGTGTGCCAGCAAACGCAGCACCCCCATCTCCCGTTCCGTCAAATCTGGTTTACCCACACCACCCAGTAAATCCTGCAAAACCGTGCCCGCAATCGCCGGATCGAGCATGGATTGGCCTCTGGCGGCGGCGCGCACGGCCGTCAGCAGCAGTTCCGGGGCCGCATCCTTACGCACATAACCAATCGCGCCCGCTCGCAGCGCCGCCATCACCCGCGCCTCGTCCACGTTCGCCGTCAACACCACCACCCGAGACCGGGGCGACAGACGGCGAATTTGCCGGGTGGTCTCAATGCCATCCATCCCGCCCGGCATCAGCAAATCCACCACTACCACATCTGGCAGCCAATCTTCCAGGCCGGCGACGGCCGTTTCCCCGCTGGCCGCCTCCCCCACCACCTGCAAATCGGCAAAGGACTCCAAATAGCTGCGGAGTCCTTGCCGTACCACCCGATGATCATCAACTAACAGCAAACGAATTTCATTCATGTCGTTTTCCAGGCAGCCCGGCCCAACGTCAACCGCAACACGCCCACCATAATCCCTAACAATAGTCCACCTAACAACAAAGAGATCAAGAACATGCTGTGATGAGCGATAAACAACTGGTTTATTTGTCGGACCCAAAACCAGGAGGGCGTTGGTTCGCCGCCAGGCATGGTATGGGGGATGGTTGACACCACCAGGAAGAGTACCCCCAGCGCCGGCGAACTCAACACCATGGTGGGCAGAACCAACGCCAATGCTCCCGGCAAAAACACCTCGAACGATTGGGCCAGAAGCTGCGCCGGTTGAGGTCTGGGCATGGGTTGCCGGTCACGAGTGGCGGCTAAAAAGATGACGGCCGCAACCAACAAAATGACGCCAATCCAAGTTAATCCAAACCAGGCCAGCAGCACGGCCGTACCTGATGCGCCAAACAACCCCCATTCCGCCCACTGCCGCTGACGGCCGTCGCTCTCATCTTCGCGGGCAGCGGCGTTCAACGTCATGCGTAGCAGCGCCCAGCCCAACCCCAGAGTGACCAACACGCCAAGCAAAGTCACTACCCGAAAAGCGATCGTGCCGCGCTGCACCAGAGGCAGGACGATCAAAGGCAGGATGATGGCGACGCCGCCATTCAGATAACCCGACAGCTGGCTGTTCCAGCGAAAATGGGCGTCTTGGCCCCGGTGAGAACGGCGCAAAATCAGGAACACGGCCGTCAGCCCGGCCAAATACACCACAAACGCCGCCAGCAAAGGGCCGATATCCGCCCATGCGGCGGAATGGGTGATTTCAAATCCGGCGGCCGTTGCATCAGCAGCGTCCCCGTCCAGTTCAACGCCCAACGGCGCATAGACAACGGCCGTCACCACCAACGTCAGCAAACTGCTCAGGGTAAAGGCCACGCTGATCCCGCCCAGGTTGTCCCACTGCCTCGACCAATTGCGCTCCGAGTTCTCCATGCCAACGGGAGCCAGCCAGCCGCCCAGCCAGCCCAATGCTAAACCCGCCAGCGTCACAGCCGTCATCCCGCCATACGACCAATTCATCACCCCCATCACCGCCTGGGCAAACAGCCAGACAAGCGCCTCATCGCTGGCGGCGGCGGTCGTGCCCTGGGCGAACAAATCGGCATTGCCTAACACGGCCGCCCCCGCCCCCATCAAGCTGAAGTAACCAATCCAGGCCGCTAATCCGCCGGCAAACATCCCGGCCAGCCCATTGCCCCGGCGCGTCCTCAATTGGGCGCGCCGCGCCGCCCAATATCCGGTAAACGAAAGCAAAGCTAACCCAAGAAAAACCAAAAATGCCGACAACAGAGTCGAGCCGTTACGCCAGTCGGACACGACCCGTCCGGGCAGTCCTACGTAAACGGGATAATACAAAACAACAAATAAAAGCAGGCCGCCCGCTACCCCGGCCAAACTGACCCGGTTCAACAAATGATCTGGTTTATCCATGCGCAATTCTTTCATCGCATCGCTGCAAAGGTATAGTGACCCGAACGGCCGTACCCGTTCCGGCCTGACTCTCAATCGTGACCGCGCCCCCCAATTCCGCCGCCCGCTGGCGCATGTTGGACAGCCCCATTCCCTCATCCGCCGCCGATGGGTCGAACCCCTGTCCGTCATCTTCAATTCGCAGGTGGACGGCCGTTTCCGTGGCCGTCAGGCTCAAGGCTATCTGGTTGGCGCGGGCGTGGCGGGCGGCATTGCTCAACGCCTCTTGAGCGATGCGAAAATGGCCGTTTGCGCCCCGGCCGGGAACTGTTCGTCGACTGGCAGCGGGCCAAAATCGGCCGTCACCTCAACGCCGGTGCGGTAGGCCAACGCCTGGCGCTGTTCGCGCAGCGCCTCCACCAATCCGATCTTCTCCAGGGGGATGGGGGTCAATTGGCGCAGCATGGCGTTCATTTCCACCATCGCCGCCTGGGCGCTGGCGCGGACATCGGCCAGGGCCGCCTGCGCCCCGGCGGCGTCACGCTGCCAACGCGCCTGCGCCGTGGCCGCGCCCACCTGGATAGCGAACAACTGCTGTTTGATGGAATCGTGCAAATCGCGGGCCAGCCGGTTGCGTTCCGCCTGCGCCGCCGCCTCGCCGGTTTGTTTGAGCCGCATTTCCCGTAGTTCGGTAAACGGTCGTTCCCGCTCCGCTAACACCCGCAATTTCGCCATCAATCCCGCCAACGGCCCGAACCTTCGCTGCGGCATTTCGGCAATGGGCAGCAGCTCCGTCAGCCGCCACAGCGACCAATCCAACAGCCGCACCCCGCGCTGGATGTTGGCGGTCAGCAGCAGACCGGTCACGCCACCCACTGCCATCGCCAATGGCAGCCAATCCGTCGGCGACAACGGCCGTAATCCCTCCGCCGCCAGCCAGGCCGCGCCGGCTGCAAAAAAGTGGGATAAAAACAACTGCCCGGCCAGCGTCACCGATGTGAGATTAGGGTGTAAATCACCGTTTGGGGTTGGGGAATTGGGGGTCATCGCCGTTCTCCGTTCATAAAATGATCATACAATAGAATCATACACCCCGTCATCACATATTCCAGGGATTGCCGCCTCCCCCAAATGGGGGATTTTCAGATTCAGTAGCATGTCTTACGGCAGCGACAAGTGGGTTTCTGACTACACCTGGAGCGGTTTGCCGTCTCAGTTAGTCGCAGTTTCGCCGTTTTCACGACGGATAAATTGATATTTTTGCCGGTCATACTCAACCCCTAGCAGCTTGTCGGAAGAGTCGAAATAGCAACACGGATAGAACGGATTGGACGGATTTTCACGGATAAAATAAGGGAAAATCCGTGTAAATCCGTTAGATCCGTATCATCCGTGTATCCATTAAATCATTCTCCGACAGCCTGCTAG
>JAJRVV010000033.1 GCA_024277135.1 Chloroflexota bacterium
GGGAACGGCCGTCGTAGCAGCGGTTGTGGGTAAGTGGGTAACTGGGAAGTTGCAGTTATCCACTTATCCACAACCCGGTGAGCGAGTAATTGTTCACTAATTTATCAATTTTGGTGTCTCAAAACCCTTGACACATTCCGTCCCAGGCATTAAGGTTGCGTATGGGTAGCTAAACATTCACTTGGTACATTGAAAACGGGTTTACTAGAAGAAGCATAAGCGTCTTCATTAGCTGAACTATTCCCACCTGGTATGATAGTTGTTACTAACCTGGTAACTTCTGCGGGACCCTCCGTTTGTCTTTTTATTTCGGCGCTATCATAGTCACTATCTATATACCTTCTTTCCCCGTCACCATACCCTTCCGGGAAAGTGGCAAGGATATCTATGTCTAATTGCCATCTTCCGGGGTTTAGCACGCAAATATTCCAGGTAAATTCTTGAGTTTCATTAGCAATTAGATCTCCACTCCAAAATGGTTCTGCCTTTGGGTAATAACCGAGGGCTGTATCAAAAAATCTTGTGGAAATAGTTGCTTCTGATAAATTGAAATCTGGTGTGACAGTGAAAGTAACAGAAGACACCTGTCCCACAACGGGTTCGGGATCAATGGATGTGATCCGCAAATGAACAGGGGGTCGGCCTCCCTGGGTACAAGAACCTAAAAGTAACGTGATTAAAAACAAAAAAAGCGGTTTGTTCAGGTGTTTTACAAACATTTCTCTATGCTCCGTGTTTTATTTGATGGCCTGTCGTGCAGCAGTTTCTTGACCTTCAGGTAACTATTCATTACATGGCACTACCATTAGTAATAGGGTCAGGTTCTATTGAAATGATGTCTAGTTCAATTGGAGATTGAGGGCCTTGATTGCACGAACTTAACGCTATGAAGGCAAACAGCAACATCAAAATCACGAAGAAGAATCCTCCCTTTACGCCACCCCTTTTGTTTGACATAATTACCCCCTTCAGATGCTTTGAACTATTTCTCCAATATCGAACCTGTGTCGCCGGCAACCAGATTTGCCGTGCTAATTAATCCTCGTTTTATGCGTTTTGTTTCAATTTTTCAATCGATCCGGCTGCAAAATGTTCAGCAAGAAATAGGTGTTTTCTGGCTGCGACTCATCAATGGCGCGCTGCCACGCTTTGGGCAGGCTCTCTTTGTCGGCGGTGACGTATCCCTGGTCATCATACATTTGCCGGATGGCTTCGGGCGCGTCCTCCGGCAAAAAGGCGGCGATAAGTTGGCACAGATGACTGAATGCGGATTGGTATATCTCTGCCAGCACGGCCGTACCCGTCACCATCGCCTGGTCTATCGGATGGATGAACGTCTGGTCAATCCGCGTCACCTGGCTGTCAATGCTAAAGCCGATGATGACGCTGATCTCGGCCCCGATCTGGCCGATGAAATAACTGCGCTCGCCGAACGACATCAGCAGTTCCGTCCGCTTCATCTTCACTGCCCCATCCGTCGCTTTTTGAATGTGCAGCAAAATGGAAGGGATGTCAGACGGCCGCGCCCGCCGCGTTTCCAATCCTTCCGGCCGTTTCGGTTCCGGTTCGGCGGCCGGCGCGGGTTCCGGCTTCTCCACGCCGCTCAAATCCAACGACTTCAACGAATCTTTGCTTAACCGCTGCATCGGTTGCGCCGCCGGTTGCGCCGCCGCCTTCGTTGACGCCTGTTGGCTGGCTCTCTCTTGCAGCTTTTCCGCGTTTCGCCGCACCAATTCCTCTCGATGCTGCTCTGGAATACGCGACCAGGCGGCCCGGAACCGATCTTCCGTCACCCGCATATAGCTGTTGGTTTCGATGACGATATCGGCCATCGCCACTTTTTCCGCTTGCGGAGGCTGCGCTTGGATGCGGGCGGCGGCGGCTTTGGCGTCCAGTCCCCGGCAAACCCGCAGCCGGGTCATCTGCACCTTTTCGTCGCAGCGCGTGACCCAGATTTCCTGGCACATCGCCGCCAGCGGCCCTTCCAGCAGTTTGATCGCTTCCACAAAGACGATGGCGTGATAGCTCTCGTCCAGCCGCCGGTTGATCTCATCGCGCACGGCCGGATGCAGCATCTTTTCCAGATCGTTCAGGTCATCGGGGTCGTTAAAGACGATTTCGGCCAACGCCCGCCGGTTGATACGGCCGTCCGGGTAACGCACTTCTGCCCCAAAAGCGACGGCAATGGCCGCCTGCATCTCCGGATCGCCGGCCAAAATCTCATGCACCACCTGGTCGGCGTCAATCGTCAACGCCCCTTGTTCGGCCGCCAGCCGCATCACGGCCGATTTGCCGGTGGCGATATTGCCCGTCAGGCCAATGATATATTTGTCCGGCCACGCCTGCTCACTCATGCGCTAACGTCTCCCATTTGGCTAACAATTGTTCCAACTTCGCTTCGGTTGCGGCGTATTCTACGCTTAGAGTTTGAATCTTGTCAACGGCGGCGGTCTGGGTCGCAGCCTGAATGTCTTCGCTTAATCGGGCCAGCGTCGTCTCAACGTCGGTTATGGTCGTTTCTAATTGGGCGATGACGGCCGCTTGCCGGCGCAGCGCGTTTTTGCTCAGTTTGGGCGCAGCGGCGGCACTGCCGTTTGATTTTTGGGCTGTGATGGATTTAACTTGTACATTCGACTCTTTCTCAGCCGCTTTGGCCGCCAGATATTCCTGGTAGCTGCCTGCGTATACGCGGAGACGGCCGTCCGCCACTTCCCAAATTTGCGTCGCCAGCCGGTCCACCAGATACCGGTCATGCGTCACCATCAACACCGTGCCCGCATACGCCGCCAGCGCCGATTGCAGCGCCTCTTGCGCCGGGATGTCCAGATGATTGGTCGGTTCGTCCAGCAGCAGGAAATTGGCGTCGCCCAGCGCCAAAATCGCCAGCGCCAGCCGCCCCTGCTCGCCGCCGCTCAACGCCTGCACCGGCTTAAACGCCTCATCCCCGCGAAAATGGAATTTTGCCAGATAGTTTCGCGCCTGGCTGATGGGCATGTTTTTGACGCGCAGCAGTTCGTCCAACACCCGGTTTTCCGACTGTAAATCATCATGCGCCTGGGCAAAATAAGCGATGTCCAGGCTGGCTCCGGGGATCATTTCCCCGGCCAGCGGCGGCAGTTGGCCCAGGATGACGCGCAGCAGGGTGGTTTTGCCGCTGCCGTTATCGCCGATGAGGGCGGCCCGCTCCCGGCGGCGCAAATCAATGTCATCGGCGACGAAGAGCCGCTTGCCGGGGTAGCCGACTGCCAGATTTTGGCTGCGCAGAACGATATCGCCACTGCGGTGGGAGGCGTTGAGGGACATGCGAAAGGGGGACGGCCGTGTCGGAGCGCGTAGTTGACCAATCCGTTGATGCAGTTCGGCGACGGTGGCTGGCGGCCGTTTCAAATCCAGCTCCGCCATCAACCGCGCCCACCCCCGGCTTTTCAACCGGCTGAGTACCGACAAACCACCGGCATGAATCGCTTCCACTTCCCGCGCCAGACGGCTCAATTTGCCCTGCGCCATCGAGGTGCGCTGCCCGGCCATGTGCCGCCGGATGTAATCCATCTCCTTCGCCAGCCGCTCCTGTAAAGCGGCAAACTCCTGCCGGCGGCGCTGCCACCGCGCTTCCCGCTGGGTGACATATGCCGAATAGTTGCCGCGAAACCGTTCCAGGCCATTGCGGTCTAGCTCCCAAATGGTGTCTACCACCCTGTCCAAAAAATACCGGTCATGGCTGACGACCAGCGCCGCGCCTGGCCATGTTTTCAACGTCCCTTCCAGCCATTCGATGGCCGACACGTCCAGGTGGTTGGTTGGCTCATCCAAAATGAGCAAATCGGGAGTTTCCAGCAGCAGCCGGGCCAGCAACACCCGCGTTTTCTGGCCGCCGCTCAGATGGGCCAGCGGCAGGTTCCAATCATCCTGGGCAAACCCTAACCCGGTGAGTATGCGGCGGATGCGCTGATCGTACTCATAGCCGCCCGCCAGTTCAAACCGCTCTTGGAGGCTGCTGTATTGGGCGAACAGCTCTTCGTCGAAGGCGTCGTCCGCCATGTTGGTTTCCATCTGGCGCAAGCGGGCTGCGTCGGCGCGTAAGTCGGCGAAAACGGTGAGCAGTTCGTCGTAAACGGTGGAATCCAGCCCGGAGAATGCCTGGGCCGATTCCTGGGGCAGGTAGCCGATGCGGGTTCCGCGCGCCAGGTGAACGGCTCCTGAAGCGGGCTGGCTCAACCCGGCCAGGATGAGCAGCAGGGTGGTTTTGCCAATGCCGTTGGGGCCAACCAGGCCGATTTTGCCATTGTGGGGGATGCTGACGGAGATGCCGCCGAAGATGTCTGCTGCGCCAAAGGATTGGCTCAGGTAGGATGCGGTGAGCAAGGCCATGGGCGCATTATACCTGAACGGGAGGCTGAAGGCAGAAGGCTGAAGGCTGAAGGCGTAATTTGGCAGCTAGAGGATTTCGAGGAGGCCGAAGCCGTCTTTTTCTACCGGCAGGGCGGCGACACGGATGTAGGTGATACGGCCGTGTTCATCTTGAAAGCTCAATATGTCTTGGTTTCGCCATTGCAGGCGCAGCTCTCCAGCGATAATTTTAAAGCTATGCATTTTCCCTACCCGCCCCAGGAAGTCGGTGCCGGAAATGTTGTACCCATTCAGCACAATCGAGGCCAATTCCTGGGTTCTGAGCGAATTGTAGACTGGGAAGGCGGGGCTTTGAATTTTATCGGGAAAGAGCGGCGGCATTACTTTTTGTCCCGCCTTGAGTTTGCGCACGGCCCGGCGAGCGTATTTATTGTCTGGGTCCAACGCCAGAACATTAGCCAGACATTCCCTTTGCTCTGACTCTGACCCGGCCACGACGCTCATCAACGCCCAGGCGGTGACATTTTCAGAGTCGAGGCGCAGCGTCTCACGCAATAAAGCCCGCCCTCGGGCGCGCTGTTTGTTTTTTATAGCAGTAACGGCTTGTCCCAATAAGTTAGCTTCCTTGCCCATTCACCTACCCCTCATTTTGAGGCAAAATTCCTTTGGGTTCAATCGTAAATAACTTGGTGTTTCGGGAATTGCAATTCCCGAAACATGCCGTCCGAAACAGGAATGTTAAAAACGAGCGAACCCTTTGTTATGCCAAGATGTGTATTCAAAGCGATGATTCAGAAGCCACAATACAATAAGGCTGAAACATACCTTACCCCAAGTCGGCATGAGTTGTCTGTAAATGGGTTGTGAATCCGTTGTGAAAGGGGCGTTAATACAAAAAAGCCCCTCCAGGAGGGGCCTTTGTGTCAGATGCGACGCACTTAAGAAAGTGCATCGCACCTATTAGTTGAGGTACTGGCGCAAATGGCCGGCAAAGTTGGGATGGCGCAACTTGCGCAACGCTTCTTTTTCTAACTGGCGAATGCGTTCGCGGGAAAGGCCAAACATCTCGCCTACCTCTTTGAGGGTGCGGGATTCGCCATCTTGCAGCCCGTAGCGCAGGCGCAGGATGCGCGCCTCGCGCGGGGTGAGTTGATCGAGAATATCACCCAGCTCTTCGGTGAGCATTGTTTGAGCCACGGTTTCAGCCGGCGGCGGCGCTTCTACGTCTTCGATGAAGTCGCCCAGTTCGGCGTCAGACTCGTCGCCCACCGGCCGTTCCAGGTGAACGGGTTGACGGCTGGTGCGCAGCATCCAGCGCACGCGGTCGGCGGGCAAATCCATGTTTTGGGCGATTTCTTCCGGGGTGGGTTGGCGGCCGTACTCCTGTTCCAGCTCTTGGGCGATTTGGTACAGCTTGCTGATACGGCCGCCGAGATGGGCGGGGATGCGGATGGTACGGCCGTGATTAGCCAACGCCCGCGTCACTGCCTGCCGAATCCACCAAGTGGCATAGGTGCTAAACCGGTTTCCCCGGCGATAATCATATTTTTCCACGGCCTTCATCAATCCGACGTTGCCTTCCTGGATCAAATCCAGGAATTGCAAGCCGCGCCCCCGATATTTCTTGGCGATGCTAACCACCAGCCGGGTGTTGGCGCGAATGAGATGCGCTCGCGCCATGTCGCCGGTGGTTTTGGTTAGTTCAGTTAAATCACGCTCATCATCCGTGAGTTCTTCATTTTCCCGTAGTTTGATGACTGCTTCCCGGCCCGCTTCAATTTCCTTGGACAAGTCTACTTCTTCAACGGCCGTTAGCAGTGATTGTTGACCCATTTCGCGGAAATATAATCCGACAGAGTCGTCAATGGGGACGTTGCTTAAATCGAAAATGGGGGCGGCGTGGGTGGAACGGGGGGGGTATTTGTTCCGGCGCTTCTTATTATAGAAACTCGGCACCGTTTCGGCATTGTTGCCCTGGCCCATAATGGCGACCGCTTCTTCTTTGCTTTCATAAATGGGAACGCCGGTTGCCTGCGCTTCCTCAATGATGATTTCTAACAATGCCAGATTGTGCTCGATCTCGGGCAGAGATTCTAAAATCTGATCGTACGTGATGTATCCTTGTTCAGCCCCATCCGCAAGCAAGACGGTAACAGTTTCCATTTCATCAGCAAATGGATTTAGTTCGCTCATTAATCCTAAATTCCTCGACTTTATAAAAATTTGTGGGGTGGTGACTCTCACCCTTCACGTGCCTCTTCCTGCGCCGTGATGCAGTCTAGCATAATCGAGGATCAAAAGTCAAGGGGTAAAAACCCGGTGTAATTTATTATTAAACAAGCGAGGTTTACGGCCGTTTTCACTCCGGTGGGTGTTGTCGGATAACGGTGTCCACGCCTGGGTTATTTGTGGCGAGAACGGCCGCGGCCCGGCTCAAATCCAGCGTCAAATCCAGCGGCCATTGCGTACCGTCAGCTTGCCCGATTTGCAGCGTGTCCCGTGGGGCTGCCTGCCACCAATCGAGCATTTTTAGGGCGAATTGTGAGCGTGTCATGAGTTGGGCGCCGGCGATGTGTAGAATGCCGCTGAAATCGTGGCGCGCCAATTCCAAAATGGAACGGCTCAACGACTCGGCCCACACCGGTTGTCGAATTTGGTTGTCGAATAGGGTGACGGGTTTGCCGGCGCGCAAGGCCTGGGTCATCCAACGTGTACCATGATCCATTTGTGTCAGGCTGTAAATGAGCGAGGTGCGGATGATGACGTGGTTGGGATGTGGGTGAACGATGGTTTCGGCCTGGGCTTTGGCGCGGCCGTAAGCGTTGATGGGGGTGGGCGCGGCCGTTTCCGGGTAAGGCGGGGTTTTGCCGTCAAACACGCAATCGGTGGAAAGATGAATGAGCCGGGCGCGGCCGGCGGCTTGCATCACGTTCTCCGTGCCATTGACGATGATGCTTTCCAAATCATCGCCTCGATTGGAGCCGATGGTGTGAATGATGACATCGGGTTGGAACGCCTGGATGCAGTGAGCGACGGCCGTTGGCTGGCGCACATCCAGCCGCGCGCCAGCCGGATGATTCAGAGGATCGTTTTGGAAGTAGGTGTAGCGGATCTCAGAAAAATCTGCGGCGGCTAACGCCATTGGCGTTAGATGCTGCCCCAGATAGCTGCTGCCGCCGGTGATGAGGAGGCGCATCAGGCATTTTCCCAGTCGGTCGTTTCGGCCTGGGACAGCGCTTCGCGGGCAGCGGCTTGGGCGGCTTGCTGCTTGTTGCGGCCGCTTCCCGCCCCCCAAATGTCATTTCCCACCAACACTTGTACCGTAAACACCTTGGCATGATCTGGGCCAGTTGTGTTTACCACCTGGTAATGGGGCGTGATATTGTATCGGGCTTGCGCCCACATCTGGAATTCACTCTTGGCATCCTTGTGCAAAGCCTTTAGCATGATCCGCTCTAAAGCGGGATCAATCAGGGGTTTCATCAAATCGGTGACGGCCGTTACTCCCTGATCTAGGTAAATGGCGCCAATCACCGCTTCAAACGTGGCGCACAAAATCGGCGCTCGATCTCGCCCGCCGCTTTCCGCCTCGCCAAACCCCAGCCGCACAAAAGAACCCAGCTCCCAAATGCGGGCAAAATCAGCCAATGTTTCGGTGCGCACCAGGGCGGCGCGCAGGCTGGTCAAGTCGCCTTCATCCATTTCGGGGAAACGGTGGTACAGATATTCCCCGACCACAAAATCCAGCACGGCATCCCCCAAAAATTCCAGCCGTTCATTGTCTTCCGCCACCACGCCCGCGTTTTCATTCACGAACGAGCGATGGGTTAAAGCGCGTGACAACCGCGAGTAATCATTGAAATCAAGGGACAGTTTTTTCTCTAATTGCAGCAGGTCTTCCATGATGAAGTGACTAAAGTTGGGAAGTGACTAAAATGATTTTTAGTCGCCTGTAAATTCTTTGATGATCAGTACGGCGTTGTGACCGCCGAAGCCGAAGGCGTTGTTCATGCAAGTCCGCACGCGGGTGGGCCGGGCGTGGTTGGGAATGTAGTCCAGGTCGCATTCGGGATCGGGCGTTTCGTAATTAATCGTTGGCGGTACGGTTTGATCCTGAATCGCCATTGCGCAAAAAACAGTTTCGATGGCTCCTGTTGCCCCCATGATGTGCCCGGTCATGGATTTGGTAGAACTGATGGCGACCTTGTAAGCGTGTTCGCCAAAAGCGTGCTTGATAGCGGCCGTTTCCGAAGCGTCATTTAAGGGCGTAGATGTGCCGTGAGCGCTGATGTAATCAATGTCATCCGGCTGTAAATTGGCATCAGTCAGCGCCTTGCGCATGGCGCGGGCCGCGCCCAGGCCGCCTGCTGCCGGAGCTGTGATGTGGTGAGCGTCGGTGGTTTGCCCGTATCCGACAATTTCGGCCAGGATGGCAACGCCGCGCGCCTGGGCATGTTCCAGGCTCTCTACGACGAGTACGCCGGCGCCTTCGCCCACGATCAAACCATCCCGGTTTTTATCGAAGGGTTGGGGCGTGCCCAATGTTTTGGCCGAAGCGGCTCCGGCCCGCTCGAAGCCGCCGATGGCGACGGAGGTGAGGATGGATTCGCTGCCGCCGGTGACGGCCGCATCAATGTCGCCATACTGGATGGCGCGGAAGGCATGACCAATGGCGTCATTGCCGGAAGCGCAGGCGGTGGCGATGGTGGTGGTGGGGCCGTGGATGCCATAATCTATGGCCAGCATCCCGGCGGCGCCGTTGGGCATGATCATGGTGATGCCGAAGGGGCTGAGACGGCGGACGCCTTTTTCGATGACGACGTGTTCTTGTTCGACCAGGGTTTGAATACCGCCGACGCCGGTTCCCAGAATGATGCCAATACGATCTCGATTCTCGTCCGTGATGGTGAGGCCGGATTGTTCGACGGCCTCCCTGGCGGCGACGGTGGCAAATTGCTGGTATCGGTCGCGGCGGCGGGCCACCCGGCGGGAAAGGCTGGCGGCCGGATCAAACTCTTTGACTTCGCAGATGCAGCCGGATATGTGATCGCCCTTCTCCATGAGGGTGAATGGGCCGGCGCCGGATTTCCCGGACAGAATGGCGGCCCAGGTGTCGGGGACGTTGTGCCCCAGGGGGGTGATTAAACCGGCGCCGGTGATGACGACGCGGTTTTTGTGGTTTTGGCTCATGAGTTTCTCCTAATAGGCACATGCGTCGGATCATTCATTGGCGCTGCCCAGATGTTTTTTTGTTTGCCAGCGATGCTCGTATTTTTGCAGGGCGCTGGTGAACGCCTCTTCCAGGTTAACCCCGGCGGATTCAGCCAGGAGGCAAAGGCTGTAGAGGGCGTCGCCCAGTTCGCCGGCGAGTTGGCTGGCGTTGGCCGGGGGGGGGGGGGGGGGGGACGGCGGTCCCCCC
>JAJRVV010000001.1 GCA_024277135.1 Chloroflexota bacterium
GACCTACTTCTGTCATGCGTGTTCCTCTGCTCTTTCTAGCGGGATGATGTGGGTCACGGCCGTGCCTGATGCCGCCAGGATACCCCGCAGCAGCGCGGTTCCGGCGGGAGCCTGCCCATTCACCTGCGCCGTTGCTTGATGGGTACGGCCGTTCACAGACACCATCACCTCAGCCCCATCTTCAATTTGCAAAGAGGCCGCATCCGCTTCATTCAGGATGATGGCGGGTTGGGCCAACCGATCCGCCAAAATTTCGGTGTGGTTGATGAGGCGGCCCGGCGTGTACAAAGCGGCCGTATGAATCAACTGCAAGCCATCAGCCAACGAGAGCGGCACATCCGGCACATCGAAACGGGGCACTTCCCCATTCTCGGCAGCGGCGGCCCACTGCTGGCCTAATCCGGCCGTGTTCTGCGCCGCATTACCGCCGTAATAAAAATCGTCGCTGCCCACATCGGGCCACTGCTTTTCCACCTGGGCCAGCGTCCGGTAATCCATGCCCTTGTACTGCGACACAGCTTTGGCGCTCTCCGTGAAAAGCAAGCTGGCGGCGATGGCCGGCTTACCCGTCCCCAATCGTTCACCAATTTGCGCCAAAATCTGCCAGTCGGCCCGGCTCTGGCCGGCCGGGTTGATGGCGGGGTAGTATCGCTGCACCCGCCGCTCGCCGCTGGTGAACGTCCCTTCCCGTTCCGCCCAGCTTTGAGCGGGCAAAACCACATCGGCTAAGGCGGCCGTTTCCGTCAGGAACAGCTCTTGCACTGCCAGAAAATCGAGACGGCCGCGATCCGCCATCCAGCCATCCCCCACCGGGTCTACGCCGACGAGGTAGAGCGCGTTGAGATCGCCGTTGGCTGCGGCCGTGTAGGCGGCGTCGGTCGTCAATCCCGGTTCGTCAACCGGCTTGTAACCAGGGGCAAAGGCGGGGTGAACCCCCATGTCCCACGCCCCCTGCTCATTGCCGCCGGGCCAGACGGGGACGAGTCCGTTGTTCGTTTTACCGGCGTGACCATCCCCATTTTTGAGTAGCAGCAGGTTCGCCAGCGAGCGGGCCAGCGCGTCCGTTTCCGCCAAAGTCAACCCTTCGCCGCCGTAGAAGATGACGAGGTTGTCGGCTTTGACCAGCGCATCCCCGGCGGCGGCCGTTGCCGAGCCGTTCTGGTTTTCCGTTTCCACCTGGGCCAAAAGCAACAGTTCGTGGACGGCCGTCAACGCATAGCCGGGCGCGTAGCGGATGGCGTGGCTGGCGAATCTGTCCAACCGGGTAGGGCGCAGGTTCATCGTCACCAACGCCGCGCCCCGTTCCGCCGCCTGCTTCACCCGCAGCCACCAGAGCGGCGCTTCTTCGTGCAGGTCGCTGGCGACCACCAGGATGGCGTCGCCCGCGCCCAACTCTTTCAAATTGCTGCCGGCGCTCAAGCCGACTTGGGCCGCTACGTCGCCGCCGGCCAGGCGCCGCCCGGCCAAGTCAACATTGTTGTTTTTCAATCCCCGGCGGAACAGCTTTTGCAGTTGGAAGTAATCTTCGTTGCTGAGACGGCCGTTGGCCAAAGCCGCCGCCGAATCCTGATGCTGTTTCAATTTACCCGCGACCAAATCGAGCGCTTCGTCCCAACTCGCCTCGACCAGTTCGCCGTTTTTGCGAATCAGCGGCGTCGTCAACCGTTCGTCAGACGCGGCAAAATGATGGACAAAGCGCCCTTTGTCGCAAATCCAGATTTCGTTGACCGCTTCATTCTGGCGGGGCAAAATCCGCTTGATGACCCGTTTCCCGCCCGATTTCACCTCGCGCCGGGTACTCATCGTCAGGTTGCATCCCACCGGGCAATGGACGCAGAGGGAGGCGACAGAAGTCAACTCCCACGGCCGCGCGCCAAAACGGAAATCCTCGGTGGTCAACGCCCCCACCGGACAAATATCGGTGGTGTTGCCGCTCCAATAACTGTCAAACCCAGGCTCAGACAGGGTGGCGATCTCTAACGCCCGCCCCCGGTTGTGGAACTCGATGACGGGATCGTCTACCACCTCATCCTGGAAGCGGATGCAGCGGGCGCATTGGATGCAACGCTCCCGATCCAGCCAGATGAGATCGCCCAGAGGCACGTGTTTGTCCCCTTTCAATTTGTCGGCGTAGATCATGCGGGTTTGGCTGCGGCCGTGCGCCATCGTCAGGTTTTGCAGCGGGCACTCGCCCCCTTTGTCGCAGATGGGGCAGTCCAGCGGGTGGCTGGTGAGCAAAAATTCCACCACCGCTTCGCGGGCATCGGATACCGGCTGCGTGGTCGCGCGCACCACCATGCCTTCGCTCGCTGCCACGGTACAGCCGGTCTGCAAGCCCCGGCCAAAATTGAGTTTGGGGGAGCCGTCCGCCTCTTTCAGCAGTTCGCCGGTGGCCCGATCCCGCATCGGCGTCCCGATTTCTACCAGGCACATGCGGCACATGCCCACCGGCTTTAGTTTGGGGTGATGGCAAAATACGGGAATGTCACGGCCGATGCGCTTGGCGGCATCCGCCACCAGCGTCCCTTTGGGCACAGTGAGTTCCACGCCGTCAATCGTCAGAGTTACCAGATCGCTCATATGTTTTACCAGTTGCTATAGACTGTCAGATAATGCTTTGGTTTGTAGTAACTGTTTTAGTAACGTGTTGGTCATTACTACGAACCCCAAATACTTTTCTTAAACATTGCTTGCTTGAGCAGTGAACAGGTTGGGAGATTACTTACAGGTTCACCGAAACCTTGAAAAAGCCCCAATCTCACCCGTCCGTTCCAAGCATTGTTGTCAATCACTTTGGTAACAACCCTGTTATTGGACTTTGGACAACATGACTTGACATAACAAACACTACAAGATTTTTCAAGTAAAATTACAGGAGAAAATGTGAGCGCTTCAGGCAGTAGAGTGCCAGATTTAATTATTCAGGAGTTTGGGCATTTCGTTTTTCTTTCCAAACCCCCGAATAATTCATAGTTGGGGCTCTTCCATAACGACTGCTAATCAAAATAGCCTAAAATCTAACCAATCTACTCCTCGCACACTTAGGCCGATTTTCTCTTGCAAACATATGTGAACACTCTTGAACCGTATTCAGACCACTGTGCAAATTAAAGGCAACCTGTTTACGTGGTTTGGATCCGTTGTCCAAAGTCCAACTGTTAATTACCATCTAACAATTCAGGATACCCAAGAATAGAGACAGACCAGCCACGATTATTTCCCACATACACCCATCCGTTATTGGGATTGACGGCAAGACCCATCGGCCCGCCGCCTACGGCAATTGTACCTATATTTTCCGTGCCATTAATGACTGATACTGCATCTTCATAGTAATTAACCTGATATAAGTTGCCAGATTCAAGGTCAAAAGCGCTGGGTGATACATGCCCAAGAATACTACCAGCCCCAATTTCATCCACAACTATTAGCCCATCTTCTGTCCTTTGCCCGATAACAACTCTGTTGGAAAGTAAGTAAAAGAAATTTTCCTTATACGGATACTGTATAATCTGACTAGCGCCAACATTTCCTTGCCCTCCCAAATTTTGCATAAGCATGACATCCCCTTTGTTCACAATCGCCGTATCTTCTAGACGAGCGCCGGGTCCATTCTCCTCGTGACTATAGTTAGCGGATATTACAACCAAGACTTCCCCAGTCGCGGTATCAATAGCCATATCATATATATTCTGCCCCATAGTCAAGGTTTTAATAAGTTCATTATTTTGAATAACCTTAATGACACCTATTCCTTCGAACTCTCTTTCTGGATGAGCTGCCATTCCACCAATATAGATATAATTATGTAACGTATCAATAATTAGATACTGTGCTGTATTTCGGTCAATATTGAGGCGTGATACTATTTCATTTTCTTTAACCACAATTAACTCGGAATAAGCATAGGCGCCATCCTCCCAATACGATCCAGTTAAATACAATTCTTGTGTTTCGGGATGGATAGCCATAGATCGTACATCAACATAAGGAAGCGGGATATGCGTTACCTTATCACCTCCCTCAATAACAGTGATGACATTTTCTTCAGTTTGGATACCATAACTGACATAAAAACGGTTATTTTCTTCATCCAAAGCTACTCTGCCGCTTAAAACAGGGCGTGGCAAAGGGATCTCCTTGATCAATTGCGTTCCCTCAATAAGCGCAACCCGCATCCCCTCAAGGACATAAACTTGATTTGTTTTGGAATTTACCAGAACACCGTCAGGCTCAGGCTGACCAGTTAAGGGAATTATTTCAATTAGTTCTGGTACAGCGGGCGGTGCTGCAATTGCAGGTAAATATAAATCAGATTCGCCGCTACTTTCGCTCTCATTTTGTGGCGCAGACTGTCCCGCCGACAGGCTACCAACACAGCTTGCGCCGTTGAGCAACAAGAGTATTGCCGCGAGTAAAGACAGATGTTTTTTAATGGATAAGCGGTTAGTCAGACACACAGGAAAATCCTTTGACGCCGCTCCGGCGTGGGTAGGAACATCTATCTACTGCAACAACCGAATCGTTTGACAAGATTGCCGTATCGCCCCGGTTGTTCCAGATAACCGATCCACGCTGGTAGGAAAGACCACACCATTGGGCATGCTGTTCATTTGTGTAAACACGGCACAGTTGCCCTGGCTGCATGACCAGATAGGGTATTGTTAAGCTGTGTCCGGCTAAATCCTCCACTGTCCACCCTTGCAACTGGATGGGCTGGATGTCGTTATTTTGGATTTCCACGTACTCATCCGGTTCGCGCCGACCTTCACCATCATAAAAAATATAGGTGATTCTTACATTGCCGTTTGTTTGCGCTGAAGAAAGAAGGGGGGTGGTAAGCGGAATAGCGGCAGCCTGACTACCTGAACCATCACGAATGGTCAATGGCAAATAAAGATCATACATTTCTAAATCTGCACAGTTAGCCGGATACGCTCTGAAGTCGCACCAAACTGGTTTTTGGGCTAAATCGCCGCGATACAAGCCCCAAGACATTGCCAATTCGCGATCTTCGGGAATATCAGGGCAGCCGACATCTTCGTTCAACAGGTAAAAATCAAGCAGCCCAAACCAAAATGCTTTTTCAATCGCATTTCCCGATTGCCCCCATAAAGTAACATCGTTTAACATCATATCAAACCCTGGTTTGAGATAACCGGCTTGATCCGTTTCATAAACCAAAGCATGCGCCTGACAGGTGGGTTCAGTTATGCCGCTCCCCAGCGTACTATTCCACCCGATTTCAGTGGCCCAAATTTTCGTATCTCCATGACCTCTGTTTGCCATTGATTCCAAAATGGATCGAAGATATTGTTGTAACCGGGAGCATTGGTCATATAGGTTTGAGGATCGATGCCATGACAATCCCGACTGGGATTACTGGGGGCAGCACATCCCCCGCTTCCCTGACGACCATCGGTATACGGGTGCAATCCTAGAGCATCATACGGGTAAATGCCTAATTGTTCAAAGTGAGCTTGCGTATTGAAAAAATAGGCGCGTGTATCCTCAAAGGCTTGCGCCAGTCCACCATAAATAATTTGGGCATTGGGGTTGACTTGCTTGATAGCGCTGTAGGCGCGTTGCAGCAAGAAAGCAAAATAATCTTCTCTTACATAAGGAGGATCGCCGGAGTTGCCTAAATTAGGCTCATTCCACACTTCCCAATAGGTAATGCGTCCGGCAAAATGTTCAGCCAACATTGCCGCTTCATTGGCAAACTGTTCTCGGTACCAAAGATTCTCGGGCGCATAGGCAATTCCCGGGATGGTTTCTTCGTTGACAACGGCCAAAACTGAAATATCTTTCTCACAAAGATTATCGACCATGAAGTCAAAGGCTTCCAAATCCACAATCGTTTCACCTTTCATTGGCTGAAAGACCATCCGCACCCAACCAGGCTTTGCCCAATCAATTTTACCCAACATAGACAAGTTGTCGCCGCTAAAGGCAGGGAGCGTATCATCCCATGGATAGCGGGAAGGCGTATTTAACCCTTTGTTACCAGGATCGAAATCGCCGCATGTTTTGGTAGGGGGCTGGTACACTCGGGTTTTGATGTTATCCAGCCACACCCCATTGCCCCTGATACTGTCATTGTCACTGATAAATCGAAAAGCAAGCCAGGCGCCATCCAATTCTTCTGGTGACCATCTGTCAATAGGCAAAGGCATAGTAAAACTCCGCCAGTTTTGCGAGGAATCGGGTTTGCGATATTCGACATGAAATGATTTTTGGTTAACCGCGCTGGTCAGAAAGAGTTCTAAATAATCATCATCATCTGGCAAATCAATAAGCGCATCAAATTGGACGCGGAGGTTTGTAAATTGAGATAGGTCATGCCGGCCGCAAACAAAGAATGTGTTCATTGATTGTGGATACAGTCCAAAAGGATCGCGTACAGGCGTTCCTTCCGCCGCTGGCCAGGCTGCATCCTGATAAGTGGCGTCATAATAAGCTGATCCCCATTTGTTTTGACTCAGGCTGCTCCTGTTGATTGTCGTGTCGCAAGGCCATTGATGATTTTTTAGCGGTGAATCATCAAAAAACAGGGTACTCCAGCCAACTGTATCCGCTGCTGTTGTTGAGAATTGGTTGATGGGAATCGAGCTTTCCAGAGAGGACAAAACGGCTTGCAGGTCTGGCGGCGTTTGGATTTCTTCCGCATATTTCCGTGTGGTTGGAATGGGCGGGCTGGAAGTTGATGATAAATTTGTTTGTTGAACTGGCGGTAATTCAACTTGTTGGCCTTGTGATGGGCCTGGATAGGGGGGTAGATTTCCCTGAACATCTTGTTGCTGAGGAGGAGCGGGGTATGCTAGAGATGTGTGAATGCCTCCGCTAAAGGACAAGCTGGAGCCTACCACATACAATAACCCAACAACGAAAATGATGAGAATAAAACGGCCGGTGTTACGCTTCATGTAAGATATCCAAATACGCACTGTTTCTAAATCGCATGTGATTGCTAACTAAATTAGTCCGCTGCAATAGCAACGGCCGTCAACAAAATCTCATTCGTCTCCCTGATTTTGGCTTCATATTCCGAACGGAAATGCTTGAGCGTGGACAAGACCGGGTTGATGGCAAAATCACCCAACGCGCACAGGGTGCGGCCGCCGATTTGCTGCGCCACACTGCCCAACACCTCAATGTCCCGCCGCGTGCCCTGTCCGGCATAAATCCGCTTCAACACCCGCTCCATCCAGAACGTCCCTTCCCGGCAGGGGGTGCATTTGCCGCAGGATTCATGCTTGAAGAAGTGACTCATCTTCAACGCCGCCCATACCATATCCGTCGTCTCATCCATCACGATCAGCGAGGCCGAACCCATCACCGAACCATGTTCCGTCAACCCCTCATACGTCAAGGGCGCGTCCAACGCCTCCTCGGTGATGACCGGGCCGGAACCGCCGCTGGGCAGCAACGCCTTAAACGCCTTGCCATCGGGGATGCCGCCGCCGTACTTTTCGTCAAAAATGATCTGGCGGTACGTCGCGCCCATGATGACTTCGTAGTTGCCCGGTTTGTTCACATGCCCGCTCAGGCAAACAATTTTGGGGCCGGCGCTTTTTCCCGTGCCCATGCTGGTGTACCATTCCGCGCCATTGACGATGATAGGCGGCACGTTAGCCAACGTTTCGGTGTTGTTCACGACCGTCGGTTTGGCGTACAATCCTTCCAGCGCCGGAAACGGGGGCTTCGACCACGGTTGGCCCAGGTCGCCCATCAGGGAGTTGATCAGCGCCGTCTCTTCACCGCAAATGTAGGCGCCGGCGCCGTAATGGCAATGAAAATCGCAGGAGAAATCTGTCCCCAAGATGTTTTCGCCCAGCAAATTATGAGCGTAACATTCCTGAATGGCTTCTTCCATGGCGTAGGCGGCGTCCATGAATTCGCCGCGGAAATAGTTGTAAATCACTTTGGCGCCGATGGCGTAGGCGGCGATGATGGCGCCTTCGATCACTTGATGCGGATTGAATTCTGATAATTCGCGGTCTTTGAAGGTGCCGGTTTCCGATTCGTCGGTGTTGATGACGACGTAAACTTCTTCGGCGCCTTTGGGGATGAAGCCCCATTTGATGCCGGTGGGGAAACCGGCGCCGCCCCGCCCGCGCAGGCCGGAGGCGCGCACCACGTTTTTCACGTCGTCGGGGGTCATGTCGGTCACGGCTTTTTTCAACCCTTCGTAGCCGCCGTTGGCCCGGTAAATATCAAGTTTGCGGATATTTTCTATGTCGCGGTGACGCAGCAAGATGTGTGCCATGTTTACCTCTTGGCATATGCGGCAATTTTCTGAACAACTGAGGGTGAGGTACGGCCGTTCGCCGCCTCATCCCGCAGTTTCGCCAGCAAGGCTTCAAACTTCTCTTCATTCAAATTTTCGTGGAATTTCAAATTCGCTTGTAGCATCGGCGCCCGGTCACAAGCCCCCAGACACATCACCGTCTTAATGGTAAACAAACCATCCTCGGTTGTGCCATCCACCGGAATCCCCAGCTTATCCGTCGCCATCTGCACAAACGCATCCGCGCCGCGCAAAGCGCACGCCAGATCGTTGCAAATTTCCAGCACATATTGCCCCACCGGATCTTCATGAAACAGCGTATAAAAACCGGCCAGCGACAACACATGCGTCGGGTCCAAATCCAGGATGTCCGCCACTTCCCGCATCGCCTCCCGGCTGGTATACCCATACTCATGCTGCGCCAGGTGCATCAACGGCAAAACGGCCGAACGCTTATCCGGAAACCGCGCCAAAATTCCCTTTATTTCTTCAGCATACTTTTCAGCCAGCAACGTCCCACTCCATCAATTAGCAATTGACAATTAACAATTGACAATTACTCACCGATCAATATCACCCAACACAATGTCAATCGAGCCGATAATCGCCACCAAATCCGCCACAAACACATTTTTGCCCATGTGCGGCAGCGACGCCAAATTCACATACGACGGCGTGCGGAAATGCACCCGCGCCGGTTTCGGGCCGCCATCCCCACGCAGATAACAGGCAAACTCGCCCCGGGGCGATTCGATGCTCTGGTAAACAAACCCTTCCGGCGCATCAAACCCCTCCGTCCACAATTTGAAATGATGGATCACCGCCTCCATGCTTTGCCCCAACTCAGCCCGCGGCGGCGGCACAATTTTGCGGTCATCAATGTTTATCGGCCCGTCCGGCAATTTGTCCAACGCCTGTTCGATAATGCGCAGCGTTTGCCACAACTCTTCGATACGGCAGCGATAACGAGCATAAACATCCCCATCCTGGCCCAGCGGCACATCGAAATCATAATTTTCATAACCGGAATAGGGCCACACTTTACGCACATCGAAATCCACGCCCGAACCGCGCAAACTGGCGCCGGTCAACCCCCAGGAGACCGCATCTTCCGGCGTCACCACGCCAATCCCTTTGGTTCGTTTCAGAAAGATGGGGTTGTTCTTCAACAGGGCTTAGTAATCCGCGATTTTGGCCGGGAAAAAGTCCAGGAAATGGCGTACGGCCGGGATAAACTCATCTGGCAAATCCCGCCACAACCCGCCGGGGCGAAAATAGCTCGCCATCATCCGCTGCCCGGCTGCCATCTCAAACAAATCCAGGATGTATTCCCGTTCGCGGAAACAGTAGATAAACACCGTCATCGCCGCCAGATCAAGCGCATGCGTGCCCAACCAAACCAGGTGGCTGGCAACGCGCGCCAATTCCGACAGCAAAACGCGAATGACCTGAGCGCGGGGGGTGGCCTCAACGCCCAACAGCTTTTCCACCGCCAAAATGTAGCCCAAATTATTGGACATGGGCGACAAATAATCCATGCGGTCTGTCAGCACCAACGCCTGCGTAAACCGCTTGGATTCCATCGTCTTTTCCACGCCGGTATGCAAAAAACCAATGTCCGGCGCCAGATTGATGATAGTTTCCCCATCCAGTTCCAACAGCAAACGCAACACGCCGTGCGTGCTAGGGTGCTGCGGCCCCATGCTCAACAGCATATGCTCTTCGGGGTCGTCAATCTGCATCCCCGTGCCCACCCTGGCCCGGAGTTCTTCAACGGTCAATTCTTGGATTGTGTCGCTTCCAGCAGAAATTGTCATCGTTGCCTCTGCTTCAATCAATCTTGAGCGTAAGGTTTTTTGGCGTCAATCTCTTCTCGATTGAAGGAAAATTGCACTTCCTCATAGCCCAAGGGATAATCTTTTTGCAATGGATGTCCCTGCCAATCTTCCGGCATAAACAGGCGGCGCAGGCTGCCATTTCCGGCGAAACGGACGCCCATTAAATCCCACACTTCCATCTCCAACCAGGAGCCAATCGCCCAAATATCAGCCACCGTCTCCGGGCCTTTGGCCGGGTCTTCCACCAACACCCGCAAACGCAAACGATGTTTGTTTGGCAAGGAATATAAGTGATAATTAACAGCGAAACGGGGGGACTCAGGTAATAAATCGTCGGCGCAAATGTCAGAAAGGAAATTATAACGGAGTTCCTGGTCTTCTTTCAAAAATTGGCAGACGTTTTTGACTTGATTCTTATTGATGAAAAGCGTTTGCTCACCGCGAAAGTTCGAGGCGGCTTCGATGGCGCCGGGAAAAGCGGCGTTGAGCTTGTCTACTACCAGGCTGTCTTGCATCGTTAGTCCCAATCCTTTAATGATTCACGACGAATTTTTTCGCCCAGGCTCATAATGCCGTCTAACAACGCTTCGGGGCGCGGCGGGCAACCAGCCACGTATACGTCAACCGGAACAATTTCGTCCACACCCTGGACGATAGCATAGTTGTTGAAGACGCCGCCACAGGAGGCGCAATCGCCCATGGCTATCACCCATTTGGGAGCCGGCATTTGGTCATAGAGGCGGCGCAGTACCGGCGCCATTTTGCGGGAAACGCGGCCGGCCACGATCATGAGATCCGATTGGCGGGGAGACGGCCGCATCAATTCCATGCCAAACCGGGAAGCGTCATAGTGAGCGGCCTGGGTGGACATCATTTCAATGGCGCAGCAGGCCAGACCAAAAAGCATCGGCCACATGGCGTTGGAGCGGCCCCAATTGACCAGATCTTCCAACCGGTAGGTGACGACCCCCATGTTCCCCAGTTTTTGCTCTACTCCCATTCCAACACTCCTTTCTTCCAAACCCAGGCGTCCCCTAAAATAAACATGACCATGAAAATGAGCATGGCCACGAGGCCATAGTAGCCCAATTTGCGGAAGGAAACGGCCCAGGGAACCAGCAGAATGATATCCACATCAAAGAGGATGAAGAGGACGGCGATCCGGTAAAATTTCACCGGTAATCGTCGTTGGGCTTCACCGATGGGGGCCATGCCGGATTCGTAGGGAGCTAACTGGCGGGCAGACGGCCGTTTCGGTCCCAGCGAGAGCGACAAAATAGGCAGCAAAATTGCCAAAAAAATAGCTATCCCCAACAACACGGCAACGGGGAGGTATTGTACAAGTATCGGATTGTCCATAATCTGGTTACATCTTCCCTGGGGTCTACAGATTCAATAGATGCAAAATATGACCCAAATCTCACGAACCGCACGAATTCCGAACTTATTGTTCGTGTAATTCATGTAATTCATGTCCTTCGCATGGAAAATTTTAATCTACTGAGATTGCCCTGCCTGTGCATTCTATCACAAGCAAAATAGTGCGGCAAAAAAACAACCGGGTAACAGAATACCGCTCCCCGGTTGCAAAAACCTCAACGCCAACGGGTCTTAGCTCAAATAATCACGCAGCGACTTACTCCGGCTGGGATGACGCAATTTTCGCAATGCTTTGGCCTCAATTTGACGGATACGCTCACGGGTGACGCCGAAACTTTTGCCCACCTCTTCCAGCGTATGATCCTTGCCGTCATTCAGGCCAAAGCGCATCTCCAACACCTCGCGCTCCCGATCACTCAGGAAGCCGAGCACATTGCGAATCTGCTCGCGCAAGAGTTCCTTAGAAGCGGCGTTTGCCGGTTCCACCACGCTTTCATCTCGGATGAAGTCGCCCAGTTCAGTGGAATCGTCGCCATTGCCCACCGGCGTTTCCAGCGACATCGGATCCATCGAAATACGCATGATGTCCCGAATCTTGCCCACCGCCTGCCGCCATTTGCGTCCTAGAGCGGGATCGATTGGCTCTTCTGTTTCTAATGATTTTTTGATGGTTTCCACTTCTTCTGGTTCCAGGTAATCTAGTTCCAGCGCCAGTTCTTCAACCGAAGGTTCCCGCCCCAACACCTGCACTAGATCGCGGCGAACCCGCACGATTTTGTTGATGGTCTCGTACATGTGTACCGGAATACGGATGGTGCGCGCCTGGTCGGCGATGGCGCGGCTGACAGCCTGCCGAATCCACCAGGTGGCATAGGTGCTGAATTTGTACCCTTTGGTGTGATCAAATTTTTCGACAGCGCGGAGCAGGCCGACGTTGCCTTCCTGCACCAGATCGAGCAGGTGAATGCCCCGGTTCATGTACCGCTTGGCCACGCTGACGACGAGCCTCAAATTGGCGCGAGTGAGGCTGGTTTTGGCCTCTTCGGCCAGGTGATAAATCATGAATTCGTTGTAGGTAAGAGCCGTGCGGTCTTCTTGCATCCAAGCCGCCACAGCCGTCAGTTCAGGAAAACGGCCGCGCGCCAAATAATCTTCTTCAACCCAATCCAATAGCTTGGGCGGCAGCAAGTAGAGCGCCGTAAACACATCAAAGAGATGGATGGATAAATCGCCCCACGTCTCATCTTGTCCCCAACGCCCCTCATTCAAGTATTGGCGCAAATAGGATTGCGTGCCAAATTCCGCATTGGCCCGGAGCTGGCGGGTTTCGACCACAATTTCCGAAAATTGAGGCGGGTCCACCTCTATGTGGGCGCTGTCATCCTGGACAAGCTGCCAATTCTGCAAAATGGATTCGTAAATGGCCAGCATGGTGTGGAACAGAACCCCTGCCCCATCTTCCTGTCCGGCCGCTCCCTGGCTCACCTCATCCAGCACATTGGCCGCTTCGAGTTGTGTGGAGAGCCAAATTTCCTGCTCAACAGAAAGCAGAGGTACCTGACCGATTTCCTTTAAATAGGTGTGGACAGGATCATCTTCCGGGTTGCCAGTCAGATAGGAAACATCAACCACATTCTCCAAATCTTCATCTAGCGATTCCAATAATCCAGAAGAGCCGGTGAAGTCGCTCACCGTTTTGCCGGAAGCGGAAACGATGCGAATGCCCAGTTTTTGCAGCCGCTCGTAGAGCATCTCCGCCTGATCGTCATCAGCGGCAGCCAATAGGGTTTGCACATCCGCCTCGTCAATTTTGCGAAAGCGGCGGGCGCGTTTTACCAACGATTCCAGATCAAGCGTCACCTTGTCTTCGGCATCGTCCAGTTCTTCTTCTTTTGCCAGGTTGGGATCTAATTCCACCATGCGTTAATTTTGTCCTGTGTAGACATCCGATTTCTCACTGTTGAGCGCCCCCCGCATCGTCATGACAAGAAATCGGATGCCTTGTGAGACTATGTCCTGGGGTGTTTGGGGGTAAGATACGGCCGTTTTTTCACGTCTCCTCGGCCCGCCTCCTGCTCACTGCCGACATCGCATCTCGCGCCCGATCAATTTCCAGCAAATTTCGGGACATCTCCCGCAACTGCTGCTGATAAAAAGCAACCGCCTCTAAATCGCCGCTGGTTCGGGCTTCTTTCAACAATTTGTTCTGTTCGGTTACCTGCTTAACGATTTTTTCTTTGCGCCAATTTAACACTGAGAGCACCAGCGAATCCGCCAGTCGATCTCTTTCAGACTCAGGTGTGGGGGGTAATGTAAGGAGCGACTGCACCCGGCTCAACAATATGTCATCTAAACTATCGCACAATTCTTCAATCGTGACAACCGATCCATCTGTCGTTTTTTCTTGAATCTGACGCAGTAAAATTTTATCTTCGGTTTGATCAAAATCGGCTTCGGACACGGCCGTTTGCCCATGCTGCTTCAATTTATGATTCACCTGCGCCAGCGCTCGCGGGAAAGCGAGACATTGGCGCAAATAATTGGCCTGCCGTAAATTGGAGCGAATGCGACCCCGCGGCCGCCGGCCGGTTGGCCGGACGCCCATCTCATCCCCATTAGGCGGAAAATCCGGCGGCGGCGGCGGCATGGGCGGGCGAAATTGGCCGGGAGAGGCGCTAGACTGGGCAGACGGCCGCCGCCGGACAGAGGCTCTTTTCTGTGGCAGTTTCACCTGGCGCAGCGCCCGCTCATCCACGCCCAATACCCGGGCCAATTCCTGCCAATAATGATCCCGTTCCACCGGGTCTTCAATATCTTTGATGAGCGGGATCACTTGCTGGGCGACGGCCGTTTTTCCTTTGGCGTCTTGCGGGTCAAGATCGGCCGTCATCACCCCAATCACATACGCTGCCACCGGCTTCGCCTGCGCCAGCAGCTTCGGCCACGCCGCCGCATCTTCCCGGATAATTTTGTCCGGGTCATTCCCATCCGGCAGCGTCACTATCCGGATATCCGCTTGCAGCCGCCCTTCGTGCCGCACCAGCCCGCGGGCGTCAAACTTCACTTCATCCGTGCGATCCAGCGTTTCCCGCGCCACTTGCAGCCCGCGCATCGTCGCCTTCATCCCGGCCGCGTCGGCGTCCAGGGCCAGCACAAACCGCTTCGTATACCGCTTGAGTTGGGTCAACTGCCGCTCCGTCAACGCTGTCCCCATCTGCGCCACCACGTTGCGGAACCCGGCCTGCCACGCCTGCATCACATCCATGTACCCTTCGACGATGACCACCTGCCGCGCTTCCCGAATGTGCCGCTTCGCCATATCCAAACCGTACAACAGACTGCTTTTGTCAAACAAGTTGGTCTGGGGCGAATTGAGGTATTTGGGAATGCCATCCGGCTCCAGCGCGCGCGCGCCAAACCCGACTACACGGCCGTCCAGGTCACGAATGGGGATCAGCAGCCGGTTGCGAAAGCGGTCATATCGGGTTCCTTTGTCGGGATTTTCGGTCAGCAGGCCCACTTCCACCAATTCCTGATCGCTGTATCCCTGTCCATTAAAGTGGGTGCGGCAAGCGTCCCAGGAATTCAAGGCGAATCCGATTTTATAGGCGGCGATGGTCTCCTGGTTGAGGACACGGCCGTCAACATAGCGGCGGGCGTTTTTGGCCTGGGGCGCGTGTAAAAATAGTTGGTGGAAATAGTCGGCGGCGGCGGCTAACAAATCAGCTTGTTTTTGATAAGCCGCTTTCTTTTTCTGGCTGCCCGCCCCCGGTTGATCCAACGTCACCCCGGCCCGATCCGCCAACTTGACCAACGCTTCTTTGAAATCCAACCCTTCCTGCTTCATGACAAAGTTGAAGAGATCGCCGCCTTCGCTGCAAGCGCCAAAACAATGCCAGGTTTGGGTGTCGGGGAAAACGTGAAAAGCCGGGGTGCGGGTGTTGGCGTGGAAGGGACAAAAGCCAGAGTATGTGCGCCCGGACTTCCGCAGTTGCACGGTTTCCGAAATGACATCCACGATATCCAGCCGGTTCTTGATTTCCTGGGTCACACTCATTTTTCTGGTTCAATCCCTGAAATTTCCAGCCTGTCCCATCCATTGCTGGCGAGTAGACAGGGGACGGTGGGGAGCGGAGGGATTATACCTCATTCACTACAAATGTTCTATGCTTTTGTGGCGAATAATGTCACTATTCACGGGGGGTTAATGGCTTCTCTTAAAAGCCTTCGAGTTGAGAGAGATCGGCAATGCCTTTGGTGAGATTGGCGATGTGTTGCAGCAGGGCCAGCCGGTTTTGGCGCGCGGCCGTCTCCTCCGCCATCACCAGCACCGCATCAAAAAACTGGTTGATGGCCGGCGCCATCGCCCGCAAATTCGCCACAAAAGCGGGCAGCGCGCCATCGTTGGCGCTGGCCGCTTGTTGGTACGCCGCCAGCAACTCCCGCTCCGCCGCCAACGAGAAATCGTCGGGGCGCAAGTCAAATAGCTCGTCCAAATTGCGGGTGATGCGGACACAGCGGGCATACGCATCCAAAAGCGGCTCCCAATCCGGTTCGGCCACGGCGGCGGTCAGGGACACGGCCGTTTGCCAGGCGACATACGGGTCGTGACCTTGTTCGGCCAACACCGCCTTGACCACGCTGGCGGCAAACCCCTGCTCCCGCAGCGCCGCTTCCAGACGGCCGCACACAAACCCCATCACCTGCGCCAACGTCTCCTCGGCAAAAGGAACCGGCAGCAAATCGCCGGCAGCCTGCAAAGCAGCGCGGACATCAAACGCCACCTCGTTCTGCGTCAGGTTCTCGATCAGGTGCAAGGCAGCGCGGCGCAAGCCAAACGGGTCGTTCGAGCCTTTGGGCGCTAATCCAGCGGCAAACAGCCCGGCCAAACTGTCCAGCCGGTCGGCCAACGCCAGCGCCAAGCCCGGTTTCGTCTGGCTGACGGCGTGGTACTGCTCGGCGATGGCGGCGGCAACTTCGTCCGACTCTCCGTTCAGTTGAGCGTAGTGGCCGCCCATGACGCCTTGCAAGGAAGTCATTTCCACCACCATGCTGGCAGCTAAATCCGCTTTGGACAGGGCGGCGGCGCGAGTGGCTACGGCCGTTTCCTCATCCGACAACCCCAACATCCCGGCCACTATCGGCGTCAACTGTTCTAGCCGTTTCACCTTGTCCAGCATCGAACCCAGGTCAGCCTGGAAAGTGAGCCGATCCAGATCAGGCAAGAAATCGGGCAGCGGCCGTTTCACATCTTTGTTGTAGAAAAATTCGGCGTCGGCAAAGCGGGCGCGAATAACGTGCTCGTTGCCGTCAATCACCACATCCAGATGCTTCTCATCCCCGTTGCGCACGGCGATGAAGTAGGGCAGCAGCTTGCCATTTTTGTCGTAAACGGGGAAATATCGTTGATGTTTGCGCATCACCGCCACCAGCACGGCGGCGGGGAGTTTTAAGAATCGTTTTTCAAATTGGCCGCGCAATGGGGTCGGCCGTTCGACCAGATTGGTCACTTCGGACAGCAGATCGGGATCGTCGGGAATGACGCCTTTCTTTTCGGCCGCCAGCTTGGCGGCGACGGATTTGATCATTTCGCGCCGCCGTTGGCTCTGGATGACGATGCCTTGCCGGCGCATGATGACGGGATAGTTGGCAGCGTCGTCAATTTCCAGGGATGGGGAGCCGAACGGCCGTAACCCGCGACTTTTCCGCCCCGATTCCACCCCGGCAAATTCAAAATGAATCACGTCCGGGCCATACAAAGCGACGATCCAGCGCACCGGACGGCTAAAGGGGACGTTGCTCTGATTCCAGCGCATCGATTTTTCAAATTTCAAGCCGCCAATCAACGCCGGCAGCGTTTCGGCTAGGACGTGGGCGGTGGGCTTACCATCTTCGCGGACGACGGCCGTCACATACCGCTTCTTCCCCTCTTCCACCACCTGCAAATCGGCCACGTCCACCCCTTTGCCACGCGCAAAACCGATGGCCGCTTTGGTGGGATTGCCCTCTTTGTCAAAGGCATGGTCGGCGGGAGGGCCTTTGGCTACCGTTTCCAGGTCGTCCTGGCGGCCCATCAGGCCATACACCCGCACCGCCAGGCGGCGGGGAGCGCCCAGCACTTCCACCCGGTCAAATTGGAGGCGGAGGGATTTGAAGAGTTGGGGCACGGCCGTCGCCAACTGCCGCTGCGCCGACTCCAAATCAGAAACCGGCAGCTCTTCCGCGCCAATTTCCAGCAAAAATGTGTGCGGCCGCGCCATTTGGGTGAACTGGATAGCCGGTTCCTCCTGGACGCCCATTTTCTCCGGCCACGCTTCCATGAACGGATATTCCAGCCGCTGCCGCTGCTCCAGGTACAACTCGGCGATGCGCCGCGCTGCCGCCCGCATCCGGTGGAAATAGTTGGCGCGTTCGGTGACGCCAATCGCTCCGCGCGTGTCCAGCACGTTGAAAAGATGGGAGCATTTCAGGTTGTAATCATGCGCCGGCGCTGCCAACCCCGCCTCCAGGCAGCGATTGGCTTCCCGCTCATAGGTGTCATACACCCGCTTGAGGCCATCCACGTCGGCCACTTCAAAATAGTAGCGGCAATGTTCAATCTCGCTTTGTAGCAGCACATCCCCATACGGGATGCCGGCGCCGTAATCCAGCTCCCACACGCTCTCTTTGCCCTGTAACGCCAGCGCAATCCGATCCAGGCCGTAGGTGATTTCCACGGCCACGGGATCGAGCGTCATCCCGCCCGCCTGCTGGAAGTAGGTGAATTGGGTGATTTCCTGCCCATCCAGCCACACTTCCCAGCCCAGCCCCCACGCGCCCAGCGCCGGGCTTTCCCAGTTGTCTTCCACAAAGCGGATGTCGTGACGCCGGGGGTCTATGCCGATGGCTTCCAGGCTTTTTAGGTACAGTTCCTGGGGATTGCCGGGGTCGGGCTGCAAGATGACTTGCAGTTGGTGGTGCATTTGCATGCGGTTGGGGTTGTTGCCGAAACGGCCGTCGTCCGGGCGAATACTCGGTTCCACATACACCACATTCCATGGTTCCGGTCCCAACACGCGCAGCACAGTGGCTGGGTTCATCGTGCCCGCCCCCACCTGCACGTTATGCGGCTGCTGCACCAGGCAGCCCTGCTCTTTCCAGTAGTCGAGCAGGCGTAAAATGATGTCTTGAAAGCTCAAGGGGGTGTCCATAAATTTTTTGGTAATCGGTAATTTGTGATCGGTCATTTGAATTTGAAATACGGGCGGGGATTATAACATGCCCAGAGGAATGTTGCGATTACTCATCGTAGGCAAACAGCGCCGCTTCTCGACCTGCTGGGAAAGACGAGTGTCCGGTTGACTGGCGTAACGAGCAAAGGTTATAATGTTTCCAACTAAGCTCAACCAGCAGTGAGTACCATATGGAGTTGATGATGACGACAGCCGTGATGAACACAATGACGAAAATTGCCGGAACGATGAGGATGACTGAGGACGACCTATTTCGTCAAGCTTTGGTGAGCTTTCTAACGCAGCAAAAACGGGATGTGTTGCAGCGTCGGCTAAATATCCTGGCCCGTTATAACGCTGCTTCAGTTGCGGATCTGGAAGCAAAAATCGCTCAAGGGGAAACGGCCGAACATCCAGTTTGGGAAGACCTGATCATCGCCGAAAATCTAGCCTCTCACCTGGAAGAATTGGATGTCTATCTCGACAACTTACGAGACGCTTAGAGCGATAACGCGGCGCGAGTTTGGCAATGACCTTCCCCAAGCATTTTCACAATGGCAGTGAAAGTAATGTTGTTGAGAGCCATATCAGCCCCGTTCCTGAAGATGCTGCGCGCGAGTTTTTAACGTTTGTACGCCGCAAGCTATTGACTTAAATATCAACATCACTGATCGCGCCATCATAATCCCCGTTTAAGGCGCGGGCCACGCTCCACTTGAAACTTGACTCCTGCAGTTTCTCAAAATGAGGCTCTCAGGCGTCAAAAACGAACGATTTAGAACGATTCAGAGCCATTTCGGGCATCGTTTTGCTCAATTTTGGGCATACTCACGACCTAAATGCAAAAAGTGCAGGACTTA